>CAYMTB010000030.1:0-20617 GCA_964393225.1 uncultured Syntrophorhabdaceae bacterium | reverse complement strand
GCGATAGCCTTCTTAAGAAAATAAAGAATGTTACAGCCACAAAGGATGAATTGGCGCGCTTTTTCAATGAGAGAAATGACGTAATACTCGATGAAGGCGAAAGGCTGATTATATTAGAGAAGCGAAAAAAGGGAATAGCCCACTCAGAGATATTAAGCTTTATAGACAGATTTCCACGCGAACAGGAATAATCTGAGATATACTTAAAGCAAAATCATGAAACCTGTACGTTATATATACTGACAGGTTCTGTGTAGTTTTGTTTGCACCCTAAATTTAAATTTTGTGGACCTTCAATTTGAAGGGCTAACGATTAGGCGCTTGCTCAGCGCGACGACACTCAGAATTAATTTGCCCAAATTACAATAATCATTTGCATAAAAAATCCTTTTAAATCGTCTGAATAACATATGGGACACCATTTAAATATTTTAGAGGAGGTGTTGGTATGAAAGGAGTTTGGTACATAATGCCAGTTTTCTTTCTTGTCTTTGCGTGTTTTGCGTGTTCGTCTACGGGGTATAACACACAGAAAGGTGCAGCGATAGGAGGAGTTATTGGGGCCATAGCAGGCCAGACAATAGGGGGCAATACCGGTGCGACGCTCATTGGGACAGCGGGCGGAGCCCTTGCAGGAGCTATCGCAGGGAATGCAGTTGACCAGGTAGAAACAAGGGAGCGATTGGGCAACATGGAACAATCACAAAGGATGGCTTATACTGCATTACCCACAAGCATGGACAGCCCTCCGGGTAGATGGGTTGATGTGTCGGGACAATGGGTAAACGGCAGATGGGTACATTCACATAAAGTCTGGATACCGGTAAATCCGTAAAATATTTTTATGAGAATAAATAACAAAATAAGGAGGTCTCTATTGAAAATGATAGGTTCTATAACATATCTTGCTATTGTGTTTTCTATGGTTGTGTTGATATCGTCCTGCTCTACCGCAATTCCTCTGTCTCATGTTACCATGTCACCCATAAAGGAACCGCAATCACTCCAAGAAAATATAGATGTTCCTCTTGCCGATAAAATTCAGGACAACATTGTAGCAGAAGATATTTCTACGGAAGACACAGTGCTACAGGAGGTTATTATCTCAAAGGAAAACATCAGAAACGTTGATAAAGCTGCAAACGTAGGCGCTGATGAAATGATTGAAAACGAACTTATCAGAATTCTCAACGAATTTGGTAGCGAAACAGACGAGGTGCCACCTGTCTTCTTGAAGGAGGTGACGCTCTATATACGACTTTTTCAAACCGTCCCGCAGTATAAGAAGTTTGTCACTGCGTCTCTTAAGAGATCAGGGAAATATATGAGTGCTGTGAAGGAAATACTGGCCGAGAAAAACATACCAGAAGATATGGCGTACATTGCCTTCATCGAATCCGGATTTAGCCCTGATGCAGTTAGCCCGAAAGGGGCAAAGGGTCTATGGCAGTTCATGCCAAAGACAGCCAGGGATTACGGTCTTACAGTCAGCAAAAGTACAGATGACAGGCTCGACCCCATTAAGTCAACTTATGCAGCCGCAGAACACTTCAAAAACCTCATAGCCATATTCGGTCCTCATTCCTTTCTTCTTGCTATGGCAGCTTACAATGGTGGTGAAGGAAAAATCATAGGAACCCTAAAGAAACTTGAAAACCCTTTCGAAGAGAGAAATTTCTGGAAAGCAAGAGCCTTCCTGCCTCTGGAGACACGGGAGTTTCCTCCAAAGATTATCGCCGCAGCAATTATCGGCAATAATCCCGAAGCCTTTGGTTTTGCTGCTCCTAATCAGAATAATGATGAATCTGAATCCCTGATCGCCAATTACAGACAGGGCAAGTTTAAAACGGTACCTGCTTCATTCAAAGAGCAGCCACACAACGTCGGTGAAACAAAAGTCATAAAAACATCAACCAAGGCAGCATATAAAAATGCTAAGCCGAGACAGGTTGTTTTCACAGTGAAAAAAGGTAATACTCTTATAAATATTGCAACGCATTTCAAAGTTGACATCAATGAAGTAAAACAGTGGAATCACATGAAAAGCAATAAGGTTTTAGCTGGACAAAAGCTAAAAATATATACAAAAAACGATATAAGAGTGGTGAGCTATACCGTTAAAAAAGGAGACACCATAACACAAATCAGTGACAAATTTAATGTCGTTAAGAGAGACATCCTATTCTGGAATGGCCTTGATACAAAAGGCAAGGTAGTAATAGGCCAAACCTTGGTGTTTTACAAAACGTCCGGAAAAAGAGCATCGGCCTGAAAGGAGAAACTATTTACACACAGGGCAAAAAAACCTCCTTGCTCCAAGCTATGCACCTCTTCATCAAATAATTGCCTTGAAATCACCCTCCTCTTCCATTATCATATGGCATACCGTAGAACTGCGAATGGAATACCCTCCCTATGACTGACGACCCCTTTGCCCACATCGACAAATCTTACACCGGCTCCGAGATCATAGAAGACCCTTTCTCCCCCGGCTCTCTCTTTGCCTCCCGTTACGAGATTATTACAGAAGGCAGGAAAGGAGGTATGGGCATTGTCTATAAGGTAAAGGATACAAAGCTCAGGGGAAAAATCACCGCCCTCAAGGTCATCCATCAAAACCTCCTTAGTTCCGAGCATATCCTTGAGATGTTCAGACAGGAAGTTGCCATATCCCTTGACCTCTCTCATCCCAATATCGTGAGAGTCTATGGCATCAACGACTATAACAGCTTTGAGTTCTTTACCATGGAGTGGATAGAGGGAAAGACCTTACGGGAGATCGTAGACGAGAAGAAAGAAACCGGAAAACCCTTTACCCTTGACGAAGCATATCCAATTATCTCCCAGCTCTGCGATGCTCTCACTGAGGCCCACAAGCATACCGTCCACCGGGACATTAAACCGGAGAACATCCTCATCGCCTCCGACAATACCCTCAAGCTCACCGACTTCGGCCTTGCTATGGTCCTCGATGTCCACAAAGATGCCAGGAAAGGAATCGGTACTGCCTACTATATGTCACCGGAACAGAAAAATAACCCGGATCAGGTGGATAAACGCTCCGATATCTACTCAGTAGGGGTCATCCTCTTTGAACTGCTCACACTGGAGAATGTTATAGGGCTTGAACCTCCTTCCGAACTGAACCCCTCACTTCCGAAAGAGATAGACTCCATCACCAAAAAAGCCCTTGCCACAAAACGGGAGAACCGCTATGGTGATGCAGAAGAACTCTCGGACGCTCTTACAAAGATAGCAGAAAAAGAAAAAGAGATACCGATTGCTGAAAAGACTATAAAATACGTTTACAAAAATAATGTATGGATTTATATTCCCGAATTCAACATTGCCACTGGTAAATACTTAGCCCCGGTTTTGAATAATAATGGCGATGTTATTTCCATAAAAAAGTACTCGGATGACTATGATATTGAGAAGTCTATTAGGAGCACTTTGAACAAGGCATTCAAAAATAATTACGTGAAGTTTATTGATGATGAAATAAACAGTAATCGCCTTAAAAAGATAGTAGAGAAAGAAACCGAGCAGTATACTTGCCCCGTCACCGGCATAGAGTCCGTCTTCGTCAAGGGTGGCACGTATGAGATGGGTGACACCTTCGGGGATGCGAATGATGATGAGAAACCCGTTCATACCGTCACAGTCAACGACTTCTATCTTGGTAAATACCTTGTCACCCAGGGCCAGTGGAAAAAGATTATGGGGAATAACCCCTCTCGTTTTCAAGAGGGAGACGACTACCCGGTTGAGAGTGTTTCATGGGACGCTGCCCAGGAGTTCATCAAGGAACTCAACCGGAAGACTGACGGCAAGTACCGCCTCCCCACTGAGGCAGAGTGGGAATATGCCGCAAGAGAAAGAGGAAAGAAGGTCCGCTTCGGAACAGGAAAAGATTCAATCAGCACAGAAGAAGCAAATTTCGATGCCAGCAAAGACTATGTAGAACCTTATTCCTCCGCAGGAGAGTACCGTGAAAAAACCACACAAGTAGGCACCTTCAAGCCCAACTCTCTCGGCCTCTACGATATGTCCGGCAATGTCTGTGAATGGTGTCATGACTGGTTTGACGAAAACTATTACAAAGACAGCCCCAAAGACAATCCCCAAGGACCTTCTACTGGTAGCCCCCGGGTGCTTCGTGGTGGCTGTTGGTTCAGCTTTCCGAGGAATGTCCGTGCTGCGAGCCGGTTTATCTACCATCCGTCGATCAGGTACAACGTCAATGGGTTTCGGGTTGCCGCTTCCCCCGGGTAGTTGTTTCACCCGAACAGACCACGGGACATGTCTGTATTCTGATTTTCTGTTTTCTGTCTCCTGAGGGCGCCTTAGCTTTTTTATCTTGTTGTTTTGCAGAAAACGTTTGTTCATTCGCTCTATCTATATCTGTTACACGTGTAGGCCGACAAAGGATTGAAGGAGGGGGATGCATGGTTGGTAAGCTGTTCATATTACCGAAAGCCCTGCATGCGCAGCATTGAAAAAATAGTTTGATGTTATTTGCGAACATAGTGTAAATATTTACAGAAACAGCGATCAGGTTGTATAAATGAAACGCAGTCCATTTTTTATAATGCAAAGGATAGTCGAGTAAAAGATGCGATGTCCAAACCCTGAATGCAGGAAAGAGCTGAATGACATGGTTGAATCGTACCTCCAGCTCAACAGACCTCTGGACAATATTTCCTGTTGCGCAGAGTGCCTTGCTGAGCTTACCGATGAACACAGGCATCAGGTTCGCAGGGAATTGGGGCTTGAAAACATTGATATAGCTGCATGGCTCAATATTAAGAAGGTATATATTCAAGACAACAACTGCAATTTTGAATTGAAATTTACCCGCGTTACGTCAAGCAAGATTTCAGATATCCTTTTTGTTATTGAGCATGAACTGAGGAAAGAACCGGAAGAAAGAAAAATTCCCTATAAAGCCCTCACAAAAGGGAAAAGTGAATATTTCTCGTTTTTCCCTGAAAAAGGCGGGGTCTATATAGCAAGGCTGATTCTTAAATATGCCGACTCTAAAGGAAGGCCATTTATTTTCAACACAACCATTCCATTCAAGGTTCACAGCAGTGCGTCATCGGGTATACAAAGTTTCGCCCTTACATTAAATAATGAGAATAATAGAGGTATAATCAGGGAGAATCTGGGCATGGAAGATATACTTCCTTTTATAAAAGAAGGCCCGAAAAGTTCTTCCTTTTCTCAAGGGGTTGATGAGGAGTTCTGGTGGAGGATTAATTTTGATCTGGATGAGGATGAGACACAAAGACAACGCGACGAAATAGAGCTAAAACAGGTTAAACCATCTACCTCCGGTGTCATTACTTTCGATCGTCCGGAAAGAAGAGTATACCTTTTTTCAAAGAAGAGTATTTCTCTCGGGAGGGGACCGGACAACGATATCGTTACGCTGGTCTTCCCGCAAACCAGATGGTCAGAGGATGGCACGAAGTTTGTTGATTCGCCGGACTTCTATGCCGAACAGTTTGCGCCTCCTTATAGTGCATCTGCACTCTCTGAAAACCTGCGTCGCGCAGGATTTAATCTGCCCGATTTGTCCGATGATGTTGCAGGTATAGAGGCTTTGAATACCTTCATTACCCAGTCCGACCTCTATGAAATGCTTCAAAAGCTCCCTCCTGCAGCAGGCATGCAGAAGGCGTTGAGGAAATATTCTGGGCATATTACCGGCCACATTAAAAGAGCGGAAGGCTTCCGACAAAGGAAGGAATATCGGAAAATGCATAAGGAAGAGCAGATTATGATCAGGCAACTCAATCGACTTCTCCTTGAAGAAACATATCCGGGAAGCGTACCTATGTCCTACTATACGCAGAATATACGGATAAGCGCCAAACAGTGTGAGATTGTTAAGAAAAACGGTGTCTTTTTCATAGTGGATACGGGTACACACGAAAAAGGGAGTACCCATGGCACCTTTCTCAACGGGCAAAGGCTTGAGCCCAATGTGGCATGCATGATTCCTGACCACGCTCTCATCGGTGTGGCAGGTCATCTTGACCTTATGTGGAGGCTCCTCCCGGTGGATACAAAGGGTCTTGCCCATGCAGCGTTGATCACGCGCAAGAACAACTGTCCTGGTGCAGAAGGATATATTATTCTGGTAAAGGAGCTCACCATAGGCCGGGACATTTCAAACGGCATATCTATAGATAATGAAACGGTATCGGACATTCACACTCGACTCTCAGTTCGGGAAGGGCGGTATTTTATTGAGGATCTAAACTCGAAGTACGGGACATATCTGGACAGAACAAGGCTGGAACCCGAGATACGAAAACTGCTCCCGGAACACTCAGAGATTACAATCGGCGATGTCATGCTGCATGTGACTCTTGCATCAGGGGACAAGAAGGAATAAAACCATTCATGGCTTGGAGAATATAAATTGTCATGCTTCATTTATATTAGTAAGAAAGGTTGATTAATTGACAGACAGAAAGGGAGGCAGCGGAAGGGGTAATCATGACGACCTCTTTGCCCACATCGATGACTCTTACACCGGCCCTGAGATCATAGAAAACCCCTTTACCCCCGGCTCCCTCTTTGCCTCCCGGTATGAGATCATCACAGAAGGCAAGAAAGGAGGTATGGGTGTTGTCTATAAGGTAAAGGATACAAAGCTCGGAGGGAGGATCACCACCCTCAAGGTTATCCACCCCCATCTCCTCAATTCGCAGGATATCCTTAATATGTTTCGACAGGAGGTAATGATATCCCGCGACCTCCGTCACTTCAATATCGTGAGAGTCTACGACATCAATGACTATAACGGTCTCGAATTCTTTACCATGGAGTGGATAGAAGGAAAGGCCTTACGGGAGATTATCGAAGAGAGAAAGAAGACCGGAGAGCCCTTTACCCTTGACGAAGCATATCCCATTATCTCCCAGCTCTGCGATGCCCTCACTGAGGCCCACAAGCTTACCGTCCACAGGGACATTAAACCAGAGAACATCCTCATTGCCGCCGATAATGCCCTCAAGCTCACCGACTTCGGCCTTGCTATGGTCCTCGATGTCCACAAAGATGCCAGGAAAGGAATCGGCACTGCCTATTACATGTCTCCGGAACAGAAAAACAAACCGGACCTGGTGGATCAACGCTCCGATATCTACTCCGTAGGGGTAGTACTCTTTGAACTGCTTACGCTGGAGAATACCATAGGGCCGGAACCGCCCACAGAATTCAATCCATCTCTTCCTCCTGAGATCAACGACATCTACCGGAAGTGTGTTGCTATTCGAAAGGAGAATCGCTATGGGAATGCCAGGGAACTCTCGGATGCTTTTCTTAACATAGTGGAGAAGACAAAGGATGAAAAACGACGACATGAAGAGGAAATAAGACAGAAAGAGGTCGAAGAAGGTGAACGGAAAAGGCAGGAAGAGAAGCGGCTCAAGAACGAAGCTGAAGAGGCAGAGCGGAGACAGAAAGAAGAAGAAGAGAAAGAGCGTCAGGAAACGCTCATAAAACAACAGCAGGAAAAAGATGAGAGGGTGAGGTGCGAAAGAGAACAGTTCCTTGAAAGGAAGAAGATAGAGGAAGAGGAACGGAAGGAGCAGGAACAGAAAAAGCAGCATCGGGAACAGGAATTAAAGCGGGTAAAAGAAGAAAAGAAACAGAAGGAAGAAGAAAAGAAACAGGAAGAAGAGGATAAACGCAGACACGAGGCAGAAGACGCACAAAGAAAACAAGAAGAAAGGAAAGCACAGACCTGGAGGAAAGCGGATACAGAGGTTATTGTTTTCTTATTCGTTACCACTTTTATCATTTTTGCCGGCGTAATAGGCCTATACTATTATCGTAATTATAAAGAAAACGTAACTCCTGCAGAAACCATACAATATCTGTATGAGTTCCTAAAACCTGCCAAGAAAACAGCAGCAACCACTGTGCCAGTTCCTGCAAAACCAACTTTAGTTTCTGCCTATACCGACCCTGTAACGGGCATGGAATTTGTCTTCGTGAAAGGCGGATGTTTCGACATGGGGGATACCTTCGGCGGTGGCTCATCCGATGAAAAACCGGTCCACAATGTCTGCGTCTCTGATTTCTCCATAGGGAAATACGAAGTCACCCAGGGACAGTGGAAAACTATCATGGGCAGCAATCCCTCACACCTTTCATCCTGCGGTGATACCTGTCCCGTAGAAGAAGTCTCCTGGGACGATGCCCAGGGGTTCATCCAGAAACTCAACTCCCGTACCGGCAAATCCTACCGCCTCCCCACCGAGGCAGAGTGGGAATATGCCGCCCGCAGTGGCGGCAAGAAAGAGAAATATGCAGGTACAAGCTCCGATTCAGAACTTGGAAACTATGCCTGGTACTACTTGAACTCAGGCAGTAAAACCCACCCTGTAGGCCAGAAACAGCCCAATTCCCTCGGTCTCTATGACATGACCGGCAATGTCTGGGAATGGGTATCGGACTTGTACGATGAAAACTATTATAAAAGAAGTCCCAGAGACAACCCTCAAGGTCCTTCTTCTGGTCGAGACAGGGTGCTTCGTGGCGGCAGTTGGGACGGCATTCCGGGGAGCATCCGTGCTTCGGTCCGGGGCAGCGACGATCCGTCGGACAGGGACTTCTACAGCGGGTTTAGGATTGCCTCTTCCCCCAGGTAGTTGTCTTCTGGATTCTGATTTTCTGTTTTCTGAAGTTTTTTATGTTGAGGTGTAAGCCCCTCGCCCGGCATAAGCTGCGATAATTATTTATTGTGACCTATTCAAACCATTCGATGACAGGCTTTACCGCAGCAGTTTTTGACTTTTGTAAAACTATCATAATTTAACCTGCATAAAAAAATCCTTTCATCAGTCTAATAATCTATGTGGCCAAAAATTACTTACAAGGGAGGGCAATATGGAGTTCATTAACAGGATTAAAGGTGTTTTTAGTATCTTTACACGGTTTTTTCACACGTCTGCCACGGAGATTCAGCCCAGAGATATACTCATTAAGCTTTTCAGGGAGCTTGAAAAGCGAAAGAAATACGGCATCGAGGAGAAGGCCTTTGTGCCTAATGTCTACATCATGTATCTCAGCCCCTTCGACTACGAAGAGATTTCCCCTCTTCTTTCGGGTATCAAGGAACAATTGAAAAACAAACTGAACGAGAGAATCAGGAAAAAGGGATATAAGCTTCTTTCAACATCTGTCAACATCGAGATACGGGAAGATGCTGGACTGCTTCGCAATCAGATGGCGGTGGAGTCATCTTTTCTCAAGGAGAAATCGTCTCCACAACAGTCAAGGGGCAATGCGCCGCTTTTCCCTGAGCATGACGAAAAAAAGGGTGTTATACCTCTCTTCCAGGAACACCCGGAGGAGATGAAAAACCCCGGTCACGCGAAGGAATCCCCCCATGGAACAGATAATGCCGTCAATGCCCCTTACAGCAAGGACGAAAAACAGCATACGAAGATTATTGATGATGTGGGAACACACATTTTCGAGGAATCGCTGACACAGTACTTTGATACTGCAAGGGTAAAGCTTGAAATTATTGATGGTGAAGATAAAGGAGACGTGATTGCCCTCCAGGAAGGGGAATACACCTTTGGAAGGGGCAAGGAGGCACACATTCTTTTAAAAGATGAGGAACATCGCATTTCGAGGATGCATTTTAAGCTCATCATTAGGCAGGGGAAACTAAGGATTCAGGATATGGGAAGCAAGAACGGGACCGGGGTGAATGGTATTGAAATTGATGAAGCGGAGCTTGCAAAAGGCGATGTTATTGCCGTAGGCAAGAAAGTACTCCTGAAAGTGGCATAAATGGAACTGACTCACTATACGATAAAACTGCTCAACGCAGTCTTTGTGGCCTCCGCCGGGGTTGTCGCACTCCTACTTCTCTTCGCAAGCATCTTAAATGGTACGGCAAGAATGTCTTCGCCAAAACAGAGGGCAGAGCGTCTCTTGACGGTCATGCGAGACGGAGCAGTGTTTCTCAGCATGCCCCTCAGAAAACGCCATTACCGTATCGGGAGAAGTCCCGAGTGCGACATCCCGTTGAAAGGGCCGGGGATACCGCCTGTTCTCTGTGATATTTTTATTAACGGCGGGGAATGGAATATCCTGAGCCACACTGAAGATAGTATAGCAATTAAAGGTGAAAGACCGGGCAAGAATAAGGCGAGGATTACAATAGGAGAGAAAATAATGCTTTACAATTATTCAATAAGCATAAAATAATGATGAAAAGCAGATCGAGGTTGCGGATGACAAACAGATCCAAATCACAGATAAAGAGGAAATCACATAAAGTGTCTATGAACGGATACGGTATGACAGATAAGGGTATCAGGAGGACAAACAATCAGGATAGTATCCTTGTTGACAACGATCTTATGCTTTACATCGTCGCCGATGGGATGGGCGGGCATGCAAAGGGAGAGATTGCAAGCCGGGAAGCGGTAAATGCGATCCATGATTTCATGAAGAAAAATATCGTGCCAGACTTGATAGATAGGGCGGGCGACGACTCCACTATTATGTCGCTTGTTTCGATGTCAATCCAGGAGGCTCACCGGAATATCTACGGGCAGTCCGGAGACGAAATAATGGGCACAACTCTGACATTTCTTTTATTCAGGGATGAGAAGGTCATCCTTGCCCATGTAGGAGACAGCAGGGCCTACCGCATACGGGGCGGAACGACGGAAAAGCTGACGAAAGACCATACGCAGGCGCAAAACCTTGTTGATCTGGGCATGATTACCGATCTGGAGGCAGAAAACCATCGATTGAGCCATGCCTTGACCAGGGCTGTGGGCGCAAGAGAAGCGGTAAAACCCGATATCAGTATATTTGATGTTGGAGACAGCGACATATTTCTGCTCTCATCCGATGGTCTCTTCAGGGTCCTGAATGTTGATGTAGCAAGTAAGATTCTGATGAACAGTATTTCTGCTAAGGATAAATGCGAAGCCCTTATTAAAGAGACAATTGAGGGAGGTGCACCGGATAATGTTTCTGTTATTGTGGTCGAGGCAAAAAAACGAAGTTTAATGCGCCGGATACTAAGAAAAAGGAAATGAACTACCCCGGAGTAAGCTGTGGGGCAATCATGAAAACATTATTACACAGTAAATGGAGGTATTGGTTTATGTGCATACAGTTTAAGGCGGCACGGGTTGTAACTATAGGGCTTTTAGTCGTCATTTATCTGGCGCTTCTCATTCATGCATATGCTGCAGCAGCGCCTCTAACTTCCGGTGATACCACAATAAAAGGGCAGGCATCACAGGAGGCAGCTGATACCGCAGTGATTATTGTAGCAGAAGGGAAAGCCGGGATACCGGAAGGGAAGGACACAGAAGAAGCACGCGGAGCGGCCATCGCGAACGCACGGGAAAAGGCAATCCTGAAAGCTGCCGGGTTATATGTACATCCTGACCTCGTTTCAAAAGAGAAGGTGTATCTCCTGAAAGTCTTCAAGGCAAAAGAAGGAGATATTTTTGGTGAAACCAAAACGCTTTCGGAAAATAGAGATGATGGCGGCGCTTTAAATGTGAGGATGGAGTTTAAAATCAACAAAGGAATTGTTGAAGAGGCCATATCTCAAAACCTCTTCGATGACAGAATAATTGTCATTACTGAAGAAAAGAGCAACAAAAAACCCACGAAAAAACGTATCCTTGAGCAAGAAATTATTTCAAAGGTAAAATTAAAAGGGTATACCGTTGTGGGCTACCGCACAATGAAAAATGATACACTGACACGGCTCATTGCTTCTTCGGGAAGAGGAGGCGCTGCGGCCGTTAAGTCCCTTGGTATGTATTTGTTGGCAAACACTATTATTATGGGATCTGTCGAAGCATCTTTTAGCGAAAAGACACAGGAAATCTATTCAGCGCATGCAAAGGGGCACGCAAGGGTTTATAACATAGGAAGCAACAAAGTAAATACCATTACTTCAGGGCAGAATATTAAAGGCTTTGGGAGCGGTGAAGATAAGGCGTGCCTCGATGCCCTTCAAAAGGCTTCCACATCTTTGACTGAAGGGACAATGAAGATTCTTAGCAAAAAAGAAGTGAAGAGCTTTACGCTTATAATCAGGGAAACAGGGGGATATTCATCTATCGGTAAAATAAAAGGTTTGTTATCAGCAATCCCCTATTTGAGGGAAATTAAGGCTGTCAAAATGGACATTATATCCGAAAAGATGGTGATGCGTGTCAAAGCAGGAAAAGATGTCGATTATCTTATCAGAGAGATTGCGGGATTGAATAGTTTTGTCATTGAGAACGTAAAGGGGTCAACAATTTATCTTGAAGCAAGGAAGCTAATGTAAATGATTGACTTTATGGATAACGTAATTTACAATGAAATTATTAAAAAAAATCTGCGGGGGCGCTTAGGGAGGGGTTTAATGCAAAGAAAAAACCTATCAGCTGTATTCATTTGCTTCGTTTTTCTGTTTTTCTTTTCCATATCTGCTTTTGCAGCAGAGGATCTCAAAAGCCAGGCTATCAAAAACTTCCAGAGAGTTTTAGTGAAGGCGCTTCCCGTGGAAGGAAGTATTGTCCGGATAACAGTACTCGACCTTGAAGGTGATGATGGCACAATCAGGAACGCTGTTGTGTCAGCAATAACGGAAAAAACCAGCTTTAAAGTAATCGAGCGGGCCGATCTCGACAAGATACTGACAGAGCAGGGCCTCCAGCTCAAGGATATTATGGATGAGAAAACGAGGATTCGGCATGGCAAGATCAAGGGCGTTCAAGGGCTTCTCATGGGAAAGGTGGATGCTGCCGGAAGTGGTTTTCTCTCGTATTCCATGAAGGTTCACCTGAAGCTCGACGATGTGGAGAAAGGCGAGATTGTCTTCTCGAAGGACTTTGCCGTGACTGCTGTGTCACCTTGGAGAAACGGTCTTTTCATCGGGGTTGTTGTCATCGTCCTTGGTTTTATTGCTTTGATAGTATTGGTCCGCGTGAAGACAAAGGTGAAAGAAAATGTGATAACAGAGGATGTAAAAACGCGGGTGAACCTTGCAAAGGAGGTCGGCAAGGTACTTACTGATATCTCCGAGGCAAAATCGAAAGCAATGGACAAGGGCAGCAGTAAGGCAGCCAGGATGATGAAAGACCTGGAGATGGATGCCTTGGCCCTGAAGGAACTCGTTGAGAACGCTGCCAGGGGGAGTACGGCAATGCGCAGTAAAGGAGAATTGAAAGAGACCCTCGAATTTGATAGAGAATTCAAGGAAAGTCTCGAAACCCTTACAAAGGCAAGCGGCTTACTATACGACAAGGTTACTGCAGACGGTACAGATAATATCGAAAAGGATGTAAATACATTGCATCGCTCCATTAAGAATGTTGTAAATGAATTCAGAAATAGAAAAATATGAGGAAATCAAGTTTATCATAAAGTCCATAAGTCCATAGAGGGGGTATAAAATGCCGGAAATAGTCAGGTGTTCCAAGGGTCACGAAAATCCAGCCGGGGAAAGATATTGCATAGAATGCTCGGAGCAACTCGGCGAAACACCTGAAGCGTCAAATATGGAAGGCGCTTCATGGCAAAGGGATGCTGAGTATATTGCCACCCGCGTTGACTACGACGATTTCCCCGCAACGCTGAAAAAAGGTATCGTCGTAGAACAGGGAAACAAGGCACTTCTCTTTATTAATGGTGCCCTTGCAGAGACATTAGAACCAGGCCTATACAACGAAGGTTGGCTTAACGAGATTTCTGATTCTATTCCCGGAACATACAGAAAGGTTACTGCCGTTATTGTCGATGCGAGTGATCTTGAATTTACCATAATCATACCGGCATATACGAAAGACCCTCTTTCAATAGATATCCGTTGCAATGTCGTAGTCCAGATAGCAGATTACACGAAATTCTACAACAATGTCGTGAAGCGCATGGAGCGATACCCTAAGAATGAATTGAGGGCGTCTCTCTATTATGAAATGCAGAATGCATTCAATGCATTAATAAGTGAAAGGTCAGTGAGTGATCTTAACTGGAATTTAGACTTGAAGCGTGAGTTTGAGGTCTCTGTGGAGAAACACCTTGAAAGGACTTTCGAGCGGAATGGTTTTCGTTTTATACAGCTTCGAACAGTCGACTACAATTTTAAGGGTTATGACAAGATAAGGGGCATTAACGAGGAGATTTTTCTCCTCGTGAGCGAAGAAGATGCAAAACTGAAGAGGAGAAAAAGGCTGTTTGACGTGTACGATGAGTCTCAGCTCCAGGATATCTTCGAGGAAACAAAGAAAACGGAACACTACCGGATGATGTCCAAGGCAATGGTTGATCGGAAACGGGCAAAAATGGAAGCTGATCTGGACGTAAAAGGCGTTGAAGCTGATCAGGAAATAGGTGAATGGAAGGTTGCCGCCGATACAAGGAAACGCCTGAAGGAATACCTTCTTGACAAGGGTAAATCCGATGAGGAAATTGAGATTTTTCTCATGGAGATAGAAAAGGGAAAGCTTCTGCGTGATGAAGAAATGAGGGAGTTAAAGATAACGCTTGACGAGAAGGCGGTGGATCATAATCTTAGAAGGCAATTTGCAATAAGGCAGCTTTCCCTGCAGCAGGAACTGGACTACGAGAGACAGAGGCTGGTAGGGAAGGAAGGTATAGAAAAAGAGGTTCTTGAAAAACAGATTGAGAAGAAAAAGGTTCAGTTAAATGCTGAAATAGATGAACTGAAGATTCGGAACCTTATTGCAAGGGAAGAGCAGGCCAGGAACAGCGAAGTAACTCTCAGGATAGAACTGGATAAAGCCAAAACCGAAGCAGAAAAGAAAAGGATCGAATTAGAACTGGAAAAACTGGAAGATGAGAACGATCTCTTAGCCTTGGAAAAATTACAGGCAGTAAACCGCAAAGAAGACCATGAACGTATGTTGACGGAATTAGAGAGACAGACAAAGCTGCAAGCGCTTGAAATGGAAAAAATACGTGCCGCTCAACAGCACGAGATAGATAAGATAAAAACCTTTGACAATGTAAAGGTAGAGGCAATTCTTGCCATGGTGGGACCTGAACAGGCAAGGATAATCAAGGAGATGCGGGAATCCGAAAACCTTAAGGATTTATCCGAGGAGAAGGTCAAATGGTACATGGCACAGAAATCACCTGAACTGGCAAAAGCCCTTGAAGCTTTATCTCATGAAGAGAGGGATGCATTCTACAAGCAAATAATGGAGGAAAAAGACAAAACCCTCCAGGAAAAGGATAAGGCCATGGCTCAGTTCGAGCGGGAACACAACAAGGCCCTCGATACGGCAAAGGACATTGCTGTAGGTGTTGCTCAGAGTGGGAGACCGAATGTTGTATATCCTCCATACGGCCAGGGCGGGCCCCCCGGTGGATTTTACCCTGGCCCCGGGGGAAGTCCAGGAGGACCTGGTTTCTATAATGTTCAAATGGGTACGCCGGAAAAAGAGGTTGTCTATGTAACGATATGCCCGAGCTGCAAAAAGAAGATTGAATTCAAAGCGCCAGCAAAACGATGTCCTTCCTGTAGATACGAAATAGAACCCGATTAGTTTACTGAAACCATTCAGGAGGGGTAAATGCCGATAGAGTTCTGGACGGGCAAACCGGAGTTTGAATATGCCCATGAAGTGTCAGCCCAGCAACAGATAATAGACATGTTCTCTGCAAAATTCTCCAGTTTGGATACTTTTGTCGGTGTAGCTTTTAACTTCAGTTGTGGTATTGCAGATATGGACCTTGCTGTTTTTAAGGAAAATGGGATCATCATCATTGAACTGAAGGAATGTTCAAAGCCGATTAAGGCGTCGGAAAACGGGGAATGGCTCATTATGGACGGGCAGAACGGTGAACAAGCTTATCTTAAGGGAGGGAAACACGGGAATCCTTTTCAGCAGGTGAGAGCTTATTACTTTGCGCTGAGAGATTTTCTGAACCAAAATCGTCCCAGGTTTATTGCATCCCAGAAAGCCGAACATACAGAGTTTAAACAGATAAGCAGCATCGTAGCTATTTCCCCACGTCTTCACCAAGAATCTCAATTATACTTCAACTTTAATTTGTTGCCGTGGTTCCATATCGTTGGCTTTCCTGAATTACCTGAAAAAGCACATCAAGTCAGGAGTAAGGAAATTAATCTGACAGCAAGCGAAATCAGGAGACTTATAGAAGATGTACTGCTTTGTCGGCCTATCAGCGAACCAGGCAAGCAGAAGAAGAAAGAGAATAAAGCAGATCATGAGCGCCATATTAATGCCAATGAAGGACCAACCAAACAACTTTTCCCCCTTGACCCTATAGCCCTCTGTGACTTCCTGAGAGAAAGCCCCGATGCAAAGCTCAGGAAAGACGCTGCAACGTATCTCTTGAAGGTAATAGAAGAGAACGGAGAAGTGAACCGACAAACAGTACTCGATATCTATAGTGCAGAAAAGGACATGCCAGTTGCCTCAGAGTTAAGACGAGTAATAAACAAGCTTGACATGAAAAAACTCCTTACCACTGACCCAACGTCGGAGTATGACAGGAAACTTACTTCCCATGAAGAATCAGATCTTAAAAACGCCATAGAGAGACTCAAAAAGGTTTACGATAAGCAAAAAGGGGAAGAAGGGGCATTTGATAAGAAATACATGAAACTCGAAGAGATTGCCACTGGCGGTATGGCAAGATTATTTCGAGGGATCAGGATAGAAGGCAACCAACCCATAGTTATTAAATACCTGATGCTTGAGAAGCTTTCTACTCAAGCATCCCCAGAGATGCTTATTGCCAGATTCAAGAGGGAAGGGAGACTCCTTGTAGAAAAGCTCGATCATCCAAACATACTCAAGGGATACGAATACGGTGAGGCCAATGGCGAACATTACATTGTCCTCGATTATATCGGTGGCGGGGACCTCAATGAATTCATACTGAAAAAACCCCTCACTCACGGGATATTCAGGGGACTCACCACACAACTACTTGATGCCGTTGAATACATTCATAAGAATGGTATCGTCCACCGGGATATAAAGCCCAAAAACATACTCCTCGACACCTCGCTTGATCCGGCAAGGATTAAGCTTGCCGATTTTGGTCTTGCTAAAGATAAAGATGATATAAAGATGTCCAGGATAGCCTTTCACGCCTATACCACCCCATACGCATCGCCCCAGCAGAGGGCTAATTCTGCCGATGTAGACGAAAGGGATGATATTTTCTCTCTCGGGATTACACTTTATGAGGTATTGACGGGAAAGACAACGGACCACGACAACACCTATGTCCCTGTATTTGTAGAGAGTGATGCAGCATCACTTCGGATCAACAAAGCTATCCAGAAATGCATACTTTTTGAGCGCGAGAAACGCTGGCAGAGTATAAACGAATTAAGGAATGCTATTGTATGATCTGTAAAAGGTGCAAGGCCGAAGTCAGCATTCTCGACAATACCTGTCCGTCATGCGGTCATGATTTTACAAAGGTTGATATCGAAAAACGATATACTGATAGCCCTGGTTTATCCGAAACAGCGGGCAAGCGGAGCTCATCGTCGGGATTTACCAGTTTCAAGGCTGCAGAATCCAGGGACATTCAGGTTGATATTGATTGCTGGGACAGGCTCAACTGGTCTCTTGTGAATTGTGGAGTACCCTTCCTGAACAGCATTAAAATTTCCAATGTATCATACTCGGATATCCACAACATTATTCTCAGGATTGAACTTGCCCCTGACTACTGTGTACCCTGGGAGAAAACTGTCCAGTCTATTCCATCAAGACAGCATATAGAATTTACGAACGAGGATATTAATCTCTCTATTGACAAGAAGAGACTCCGTGATGTGAACGAAAAAGAGCAAGCCTCATTAAAGTTTGAAATTGCTTCCGATGGAAATACCCTCTTTGCTGACACAAGACCAATTCAAGTGCTGGCATATCATGAATGGTATTTTCATCCGCTGTTTCCCGATATACTGGCAAGCTTTATCTTTCCTAATTCCACTGCGGTCAAAGAAGCCATAAAGGGGGCCGGTAGTTACCTTGAACAGCTCAATTTCGGATCATCTCTCGACGGATACCAGTCGGGAAATGCAGATAAGGTTACTGCGATGACACATGCCTTTTATCTTATTTTGCAGAATGAGCTCCAGATCAAATACATAAACCCTCCGGCAAGCTTTGAAAAAACCGGGCAAAAAATCTTACCGCCCGAAGAGATACTGGATATAGGGCGTGGGACGTGCCTCGATCTTGCCCTGTTATATGCGGCTTGCTTGGAAAGGATCGGATTATATCCACTGATATTTCTCATTCCAGGCCATGCCTTTCTCGGTGTATGGCGCTCAATGGGTAAGTTTTATGAATTCTGGGAACATGATAAAGAGCTGTATTCACAAAAGAGGATAGATAATAACGAAGAATACATGGCTTTTTTAAACGGACGATATGACCGGTACAAAAATGCAATAGAAGAAGGTTTTATTTTACCCATTAACTCGACGACCTTTACATCCGAGAAGAATTTCAAGGAATGTGTAGATCAGGGAATCTTTTATTGCTCAAAATCTTTTGAGGCCGTTATAGATGTGATAATTGCGAGAGAGAGGGTGGCACCGTTACCATTGTGAGCACAGTCTGACAAACCGGAAGGCGGGTTATGCAAGGCGAAACAACAGGCTTGGAGGGAGCAGATTCAAGTTATATCGGTGGGGATGATTTCGTCAGACTTTCTCAAGACGATATTAATATTTCATTTCACATCAAGAACCCGAACCATGACATTCTTGCATTGTTCCGAACGGTCAAACGGGCGCAAAGCATAATACAAAAAATGTTTGGATATAATCCCGGGGGAATAGATATTCATATTTATAACTCCAAAGAGGAAATGAGACAGGAAGGGAGGTCGAGAAGTCGCTACGCCTCCTGGATAGCAGGCATATATGATGGAGAGATCAGAGTCATTTCGGAACTCGAGAATGGCGACACCGAGTCTTTGTGCGTAGTCCTGACACATGAGATAACGCACCTTGCCCTTGATCTAATGTGCCACGGTAATTGTCCCGACTGGTTGAATGAAGGACTTGCAGTCTGCATATCTCAACAAATGTCTGATCAATATCGCTCAATGCTTCAAAATGCAATAAAGAATGACAAAACCATTCCTATTGAGGTGCTCTCAATGAGACTTTTTAGTCATACGGATGAAAACATAAGACAGCTTGCCTATGCAGAAGCAGCCAGCATTATCGAGTACCTGATCGAAACACAGGGCTGGGAGAGCATAGCAAAGATGGTTTCGCTCTGCAGAAATATGAAAATAGAGAATGTGTTTTACAGTCTGGGTCTCAGCAATACGATAATCGAGATGGGGTGGGAACTCTGGCTCAAAGGAAAGCAATTAAATGGAAAAGAAAACAAGCAATTTGTTTAAAATATAACAAATCTACCAGGAGAAGGCCATGGATTGTCCGAGATGTAGACAGCCGAATAAAGAGGGAGATGAAATATGTTTTAACTGCAGCACCCTTTTGTCGAAGAGTGAAACCGCGAAGGTCATAAATGCTCATATCAATAAAGAGGCTTTTACAAACTCTGCGACAAAGACCCAGGAAGAAGATACGAAAAATGCGGAGACGACAAGAAGCGATGATGTCAATATAAAGGGCTCAATAATAAGAGGTGGTTTAACGGTCAACAAGAAAGAGGTACATATACATCAGGAAAAATCTAAAGAGCCGGGGAGTGCTACGAAGATCGGCGAAAGATGTCCGATCTGCAAGAGGCTTGTAAAGGACAACTATTTCACGTGCTCAAAATGTAATAGGGATTTAATTTGTAACGAACATCAAGACCCCAAAACATATTTTTGTAATGAATGTGCAAGAGAAATAAAACCTGAAGCCATAAACTGCGCATTGTGCGGACACCCGATTGAAGATGGCCAGCAATCATTTACCTGTAAACTCTGTGCAAAAGGACCTTTACACAAAGAACACTACAATAAGGAACGGAGATGCTGTGAAGCATGTGCCGAAGAGATGATTGACGATGAAGCGAGAAACAAGGCCTTAGGTTTTGTAACAAGGGGTGATCGTTACAAAGAATCGAATAATTTTCAGAGGGCTATAGATCTTTATCAGGATGCCGAAAAGGCATACCCAAAGATGGCCGAGGAAATATGGGAGAAAATACAGGAGGTTGAAAGAAGGAAGGACGAGCAAGAAAAGAAACTGGACGAGGAAGTGAAGCTGCTAAAACTACAAGAAAGCCTTGCCGATATAATGTTGCTCGTTAACACGCAAAAGTTCAATGAAGCCCAGCGAGATCTGGATAAACTGCGCGTTCATTTTCCTGAAAACGCGGAAATCAAAGACCTCCTCAAAGACACAAAACTAAAAAAACAGAAATACGATGAAGGTGTGGAAGAAAGAAAGAACGAAGAGATAAAGAAAGCAGAGTGGAAAAAGACACAGGCTGGGCGGCAAGAACCACAAGGACCACCTGGAGGGTTTGATGGCGAGAAGCCCATTCAGCCCCCTATCATAATCAACATTGGCCCTCTTGCAAAACTCACGGCATTTCACGGCAACTTTTTCACACAGATGCTT
>CAYMTB010000029.1:0-20735 GCA_964393225.1 uncultured Syntrophorhabdaceae bacterium | reverse complement strand
CCATTTTACCTGGTACACCGCATTGAGGAATTGCTTGCTGAAGTGATTGAATGAAGTAGTGATTCCAACTTTTTTCTCGTGCAAGGCATCTCGTGACCCCTGGAAAAATCCGGGGGTTTTTATTACTTGGAAAAATAAAAGTGGTAAAATAGTGGTAAAATTGTACCTTATACAAAAAAAGAGGTTAAGCCTTTTAAGCCTAACCAATCGATTTTACTAATGCTGGGAGACGAGGATTTGAACCTCGATTCACGGAGTCAGAGTCCTGTTTAATAGCTTTCACACGCTTTCACATTTCAACACTAAATACTTGACAATTAAAGTACTTAGGCATACATTACTTTAATGTACCATCACCTAAAAACACACGTTTTCAGGAAAAAAAGCGGGACTATAGCGGGACTGGAAAATATACACGGATACGCTTGTGAAATTCACCATAGCATCGGGTGCTATCCCGCTTTTATCCCGCTGGTAGCGTCTAACAGCCTATAACTAAAGGAGAATAATGTCATGGCAAAATGGATAAAAACAAATTTTCCAGGAATACGTTATCGAGAGCACGAAACAAGGAAGCATGGCATCAAAAAAGATCAATACTTCACAATCCGGTATAAGTTGAATGGAAAGGACAAAGAGGAAGGGTTGGGTTGGGCTTCTGAGGATTGGACAGCGTCAAAGGCTTATGCCCGTTTACTTGAATTGAAGGAAAATAAAAAAGTAGGTGAAGGGCCGCAGACTTTAAAAGAAAAGCGGGAGATTAAAAAAGCAAAGGGAGAAAAAGAGCAGGCAGAGCAGGCCCAACTCGAAAAGGATGCTATTACCTTTGACGCTTTCTTTACAGACACATATCTCCCACAAGCAGAAAGTGATAAGAAACCGAGGACAGTTGAAAGGGAAAAGGGACTTTTTAACGTTTGGATTAAACAAGCTATCGGGCATTTACCAATGAAAGATATAGCCCCCTTTCACCTGGAAAAGCTCAAAAAAGTTATGAAAGATGGTGAACAATCACCACGCTCAATCGAATATGCACTGGCAATAGTCCGGCAGGTTTTCAATGTAGCGAAAAAGATGAAAGTATATAGAGGCGAGAATCCCACGGCAGGTGTAGACGCTCCTAAAGTTGATAATAGTCGAATGAGATTTTTAACGAGAACAGAAGCCGAAAAGCTACTCAATCTCTTAAAGACAAAAAACTCCGATGTCCACGATATGACTTTGTTATCACTTCATGCGGGTTTAAGATTTGGAGAAATAACAGCATTGACCTGGGCCGATGTTGACATATACAAAAAGGTATTAACTATCAGGGATGCAAAAGCCGGATCACGATATGCCTTTCTCACAGACCAGGCAGCCGAAATGCTTAAGAATAGAACACAAGGGAAACCTTCTGATTATGTTTTTAAGGGCAGGAAAGGAAAGATCGACCGGATATCTTTAACTTTTGTCAGAGCAGTTGATGATTTGAAATTAAACGATGGAATTGACGACCCACGGTTGCAAATTTGCTTTCATTCGTGTCGCCACAGTTACGCAAGTTGGATGATTGAACAGGGGGCCGACCTCTACACAGTACAAAAGCTCCTAGGGCATAAAACTAATACGATGACCCAAAGATATGCCCACCTTTCAGAAAATAGGCTGAGAGAAGCAGCGGCAGCACTGGGGGCGTCATGGCAGAAAGACCCACGGCAGGCCGAAAAGGTTATAAACTTTTCAAAATAGGCAACACAACCGGGGATACGGCAGATCACCATAACTTTCAAATAATCGAACTCATAAAAGATGCTCCCCACGGTACATATGGGCTGAAGTTTACTGTATATCAATTGTAAGACCCTATTTCTCTACCTTCTTTTTTTAAGAATAACTGTAAATATCTAATACCTCTATGAAGGATACAAGATGGCACATCTTGAAAACAACCCCTTCACAAGGAGGTCACAAATGAAGAGGAAAAAAGTTGATTTTACAGAGATTGAGAAAGTATTACCGCTGGACCCTATGGAGCAGCAGAAGGTATTGGACAAGAGCTTAGCTGAGCTTGAAAAGGAACTGCCGCCTATAGTCTTTCGCAATTGGCCTAAGTGGCGGGACTATTTACCTGTGGTTCCCCGGACGGTTGCAAATGAGGATTCGTTGGGCACTGGCCCCAAAGAGAAAATTATGGTTGGCCGTGTTTGTGGCTACCCCCGGACTGCTTTTATCGCCTGGCTACGTGAAAGATCTATAACCATTCGATAAAAAAAGGGTTATGGATATTATAAAAAAATATAACCATGCCCCGCAAAACACCCCACCAGCGGGTTACGGCAATGGTAATTATGCCGCATATTGGGTACTGCTAAACATGGTGTTTTCGCCGGACTGAATACTGATATAATTTTTCAGGACATTATGGGTGCAATGGCAACGATTACTTTGGTTGGCGCCGAAAGGGAGACCTCTATATCATGAGAGATGAATTTGCAGAACAGGTAAGAGAAGCTGACGGGCAAAACCCCCATAACAGATTTCACTTCCTGTCGATTGGCGACATTTATTCCCGTACAATCCCTACTGAATGGTTGATTAAAGACTATCTGGACACATCGACTCTTGCCCAGATATTCGGCGAACCTGGTTCTATGAAATCATTCATGGCGTTGGACATGGGACTATGTATTGCTACTAAAACTGATTGGCATGGGCATCCGGTACAGGTAAAAGGGCCGGTTTCTTATATTGCCGGTGAAGGGCTTTCAGGGATTGGGAAAAGACTGAAGGCCTGGGAAAAGTCTCACGGGATTAGCCTTAAAGATGTCCCTTTCTTTGTATCTGACCGACCCGCTCAATTTCTTGACGAAAGCTCTGCACGGGAGGTGATTTTGGCCGTTGAAGAATTGATAGAGTTGTATGGAACCCCTGTCCTGGTTATCATCGATACGCTCAACAGAAATTTTGGCCCTGGAGATGAAAACCTTACGGCAGATATGACACGTTTCGTGAACATTGTTGATGCACAACTCCGTATAAAATATAAATGCACTGTTCTGATTATTCACCACAATGGCCTTACAAATCAAGACAGGGGACGCGGCTCTTCGGCGTTACGTGCTGCACTGGACTGGGAATATAGTCTTATAAAGAATGCTAATGGTATCTACGCACTTACAAGTACAAAGACGAAAGACCATGAACCACCTCCATCAATTCCCTTTAAGCCTGAGATTATCACCTTGGATGAATTAATTGACCGGGAAGATGGTGAGGCCGTGACCTCATGTGTCCTGCATCACACAGACGGGCCGGTACAAGGCAAAAAACCACTGGCGCCATCTTATAAAATTGCTTATGATGCTCTTCTGACTGCAATAAAAGAATCTGACAAAGACGATCTCAAGGTGCACATTAACGGCTGGAGGAAAATTGCTTACTCGAAGGGTATTTCAACCTCAACCGAACCAGGATCGAAGAAAAAGGCTTTCCAACGTGCCGTTTATGCACTCCAGGATTCCAAGTTGGTTGAAACACTGGATGATTACTACTGGCCTGCAACGGGACAAGGGACAGGGACGGAACAATGACGGGACATGTCTCAAGACAGTTAGGGGGACAGACAGGGACACACCCCTTTAGGGGGTGTCCCGATGTCCCGCTGTCCGGGAGAATTTAAAAGATGGACAAATTCATGCTCACCGAAAAGATCAGGCTTATACAAAACAAGGGGTCAATATTAAGCCCGGCACCAGGTAAGAAGCAGGCAACGGGTTTATCTGAAGATGGTTGGAGGCAGGGATGCTTAAACTTGTAATTTATAGCGTTCCCTATTTCGGCACGAACTCGATTTTGAGCTTGCACCCTACCGCTTCGGCATAACGGCGCAATGTGGCGATGGGAGATGAGCCAAGAGCGGTGATCGCTTCCCCGGCACTTAAGCAGTACTGCCCCTCGTGCCATAAGCCCAGATATGAATTTAGTTGCTAACATATATTCCCTATCAATTTAATCACTTTTCACTATACTCGATACTTTCAGCGTTTGTTGAAAAACATTATCAATAAACTTTTGGAGGTTCCAAAGATATTCGCCACATACTGAGATTGCTTTCATCGCACGATCTACCCATGCTGCTTTCCAAATACTCAAGAAGGTCTTCTTGTCTGGGTTGACCGAATACAAGGCGGTAAATGGCAAGCATTCTTTTTAGTTTGATGAAATAAGCCTCCTCCTTGCTGAAGGCCAATATTGGGACCCGCCGTTCAATATGTGCACCACCCTCTACATCGTATAGCCAGTATGGTACGAGATCGCTTGCATCGCTGGGTCGATCTCGCTTCGCCATTTCAAACATGAAATGCCACGGATCCCCATTTCCATCCCAGTTTTTTCTTAATGCATCTAAACCATAACGCATGACAATATTTTTCCGAATTGCATGGCCTTTATATCGGTGCACACGTCCCTCGCGTTGCTCCAAATCGACAGGGTTGCTCGGTAAATTCCAATGATTTACGGCATGACACCACGTATGAAAATCAAGGCCCTCCTGACCAATAGATGTAGATGCCAAGACAAAGGGTCTGAAGGGAGAGTTGAATGCATCACGAACAACATCGGCTCTGGCAACGGTTGCACCTTTCTCATCTTTTAATTCTGCGAACCTTAAGGCAAACCGACAACGAGTGTTGTAGCTTTTAAACTCAACTTTATGTAATTGTGGGTGAAGCAAAACTTCATCGAGTTGAAGCTGCGATGTCCGTATTGAGAGGGACGATCCCATCGACTCACCGATCGCCTCAGCCCGCTCAGTTTCAGCTTCGTCAATGACACCAAGAGATTCAACCAGGCAGTGTGTCTGTTCATCGAGTAGCGATTGTATATTGCCTTCAAGACAATACCTCAGAACAATCTTCCAGTAAAATGTATCCGGCTCTGTTCCCCGTAAAAGTGCTATGGTTTCCGGCAAATTAAACAAAGTTCTGAACCCTTCCGAAACCTGCACAGCTCCCTGAAGTAATTCCGGGGCATCCCAAGAAAGCGAAGGAGTAACCCGTCGAAGTGCTCGGAGAGCGCATACCCCTGGTCCAGCCACTGCCATCTGTGCAAGGACCTGTGTCAAATCTACCGGAGGTCTTCCGAGAGGGGGATCGAGCTTGTTATTCATGGCTTGGCAGAAAAGGTCAAGGTGGTCTTTGAACCGCTCACCACGTTCGCCTGTCCCATCACCATTAATTGAAAGCCACCAGGTTTCTTCATTGATTAGCCGTTGACGTATATCGGGAAAATGAATTGCATCCAGCATTGCAGGTGCAGCCCAGTACCATCTTTGGTCCTCCAGGGTGCTATTTGGAGTATTGTCCAGCAATCCCTGGATATATGTACCGAGAATTGCTGCTGTCCGTTCCAACAGCACGTCGTTTTGAATCAAGCCATCCCTATCGTATTCTAAGGCCAGCTTCAGAGGATCCACAAGGGATGCGAGAATTGGAGAAGGATATAGGAGGTTAAAAACCGGCATTCCGGTGAGACGTCCATCATCGCTTCGAGTATATCGAAGAAGGGGTCGTAATTTGTCGTATAACTGGTCGTGGCTTACCTGTCTGGGCAAAAGAGCCACCATTCTCCGTTCAGCCTCATACGAACAAAGGGAAGCAATTGCATCCGGAACCACATTCCACGCCGAAAACACCAATGTCTTTGTCACATTCTGGATATCGGCATATAAACCTTCGGGCTTGGTGTATGGCATGGAAGGCGGCAGCCATAGTGCTTTCCATAACCCATTATCAATTGTCTGGGAAAATAGATCGCGCATTCTTGGATTAGCTGGATTAATTTCTTTGTAAGATTGAATATCATTCCTCTGAAGGAGACGGTTTTTATTGGCTTCCAAGGCAGACAATAGTTCGTCTGAGGCATTGTCACATTGCTCGTCAAGCTTACGACGAAACTCGTAACGCCTAAGGAAATTGATAAGGTAAGGACTCGATTTCCAGTATTCGATAATATCCCTGGCGTCCACACTTGAGGCGACTCGGTCCGCGAGGGTTGCCTCATGAAGATCACGGGCTTGTAATGAAGGCCTTTTGTGAATCTCGCGAATCATAGCATCCTGCACACCGGTTGTGCTTGCCCGTTCAGTACGGCACATGACACGACAAAGACTTGATTGTAGCATATCCCGCGCCTTGTTAATGCCTGTAATCTCGCCAGATCCCAAAAAGTAAAGCGATTCCCTGAATGCTTGGATTTCCTTCTTGATCTTCACAACTTCAGCCTCAGAATCGAAAAGAAACCGCAACGTATTGAGAAGGTCCGCGTAATGATCGTCTTCCTGCTCGTGATCAAGCGAGAGCATTTTGTATGGCGTTGCAGATAACAGCAGCGTTTTAACTCCAGGATATTTGAAGAGTCTCTGCGCCAGCCGCGCATCTGGATTCCCTTGATCGAGTAGATTCTTAAATCGCTGGAATTCATCAAGAATAATCAGTTCAGGTTCCAGTATTTCGACGCTCATTTCTGCAAGACGAAATCGGAGTTCGGAAATGAGACCAAGTCGTTCAGGGTCATTCCATAAAACCCTCCTCTTGGAGCGTGCGCAGAAATCAGTTATCCTCTGGTGTAATTGGTGGTCTGACATAACATTCTTCACAAAATCGTCAGCAATCTTCTTGTCGATGTCCTCCGG
Source organism: uncultured Syntrophorhabdaceae bacterium (assembly GCA_964393225.1). Taxonomy (GTDB): domain Bacteria; phylum Desulfobacterota; class Syntrophorhabdia; order Syntrophorhabdales; family Syntrophorhabdaceae; genus MWEV01. The sequence goes on along the minus strand of CAYMTB010000029.1, from coordinate 14,059 downwards.
TTTCCATTCGTCCGTCCACCATTGCCATCTGTTATCGCTGACGCGGCATTGGAGCAACCGCTTAAATCCGCTATAGCTTGTACTGAGGCGGCCCTTGAGGAGACGATAGATCAAAGCCCGTTCCTCATCTTTCCCTTCTCGCGATTTCGGGTCAAAGCTTGTTCCCGGAGTAAGGCTTATGTAATTTACATAGTTTTTTCGCATGCCATTTATATGCAGCGGCATAAGGGCAAGCCTCGTCGGTTGCACAAACTCCTGCACACCGGTAACATTCAAACGATGAACATTCTGAGATGCAATACTTACATTTGAACAGATGTACACAATGTCAATGCGCTTGTTATCATTTTTTTGCAGATAGTCGATAGCACGGGCTATGATACCACGCGCAACAAGAGTTTTACCGAGTCCTACCTCATCAGCCACAAGAAAACGGTCGGTAGTTTCAGAATCAGTGTAAAAACGACGATAGACATATTCCGCTGTACGCTGCTGGAAGTCCTTTAATCTCGCAAGTACTCGTTCTGTGTCATGTTTTTCCCCTGTCATTTATTGACCTCCGCCATGGCATCCTCAAAGACCTTCCACAATTCAACAAACTGTGGGGGCACAACTGATGGTGAAGTCTTATCATCCGTCAACCGCCGCATCACATCTCCCACATCTTTGAGCTTCTCCGGGCTGCGGCTGAAAGCCCGGGTAAGTTCTTCGAGAATAGGCGTTTCCTCTGAGAAAACTTTATTCCAAGAGCCGGTGTCTTTCCCGCCATTAAAAATATCTCCTGTACTGACGATATCGCCAGTATATTCTCCAAGAAGTAAAAGAATATATTTTAAAAAGCCTTCACGATTATTGAGGACAAGTTTAAAGATAGCGTCATCCCGGTTTTCAGGAAGCCCGATTACTGGAAGGTTCAGAACCATGCGAAGCGATATCTCCTTCACCGCAGTGACAAGATTAAAGGCAATGAGACCTGTTACCGATTCCGAGGCGTATCGTCCGAGCAAAACCGGTTTTCCACGGATTAATTCCATCGAATCGACGGAACGATTTTCAGAGACAGTTATCGGCCAAGCTTGAATTTGTAAGATTCCATCCATAGGAATGTTCTCTGGAGAAATGAGCGTTAGCTGCCATATGTCTTCCACTACTTCGCAAATGATTTTTAATTTTGCTCCAGCCAAGTGCTTCTTAGCAATTTCAAGCGCTTTATGCGCGTTCATCTCATCGATATCCGGCTGTGGCATTTCATCGGGTCGAGCATACTCTGTGAGAAATGGTCCAAGGCCATTTTCATCAAGGAGAGATTTAATACCTCCCACCTGGCTTGTTTTACCGACCAGTTCAACGAGAATCTCAGTATTAATACGCTCATTGTTAGTACGATTTAGCAGTGCCGAACCTGTTGCATTTGCCGAACCGAGATAGAGATTCGTCCGCCATCCTTTTTCAAACACATATGCCTTAGCATGGAGACCAATGGTGTCACGCTTTTCTGTTTCCTCTCCATCTTCTGTTTCGGCAGCTTCATCAAGCATATACCACTTGTCAGTCAGTTGGTATGAACTCGGGGGTAGCTGGTTCAATTCATCCGGCCTTGAGATGACAAACGCAAGTTCATCTGTCAACGTGTTCAGCCATGAAAGGGCATCTTCAGTCAAAAACGGCGAAATGATGGCCATCCTATTAGCCCGGGGCGGCGTCCACGATTTGCGGTCTATCCCCAAGATATGAAAAGCTACGCTCTCAAACCCCTCTGGTAATTCCCAGGATGTCTTCCTTATTTCCTCGGCAAGCTGTTCAGCCTGACGCCTTTTCTCATCAGAAACAGGATGATCTTTACTCATGGAAGGAAGGGCCTGCAAAAATTCACCCAGTCGACGGTTGGCTGCAAAGTATCGCCTTGTCGGTCTACCCTCAAGCTGGAGCGAAATATCCCACGAGCGGTCGTAGGTTATATTACGCGACAGCACAAGGATCCTTATGAGTGGCGGTTCCGTGGTATCCGGTTGTACAAAACGGAGAATCCAGATTTTCGGATGGAACACTCCACCGCGAGGAGCCCTGACCGGTATAACCATAGATTCAAGCAAACCAAATAACACATTGCTGCCGGATGGTGGCCTCATTCCGGTATAATCTACATACACACTGAAACGATCTGAAAGCCGTCGAAGGGATTCAAGAAGACGAATCGGATCAACATTTTTCATGGAAGCACGGTCTGCAAGCGCCAGATGGGTAGGAAGAGACAACAAAGTGGCAGGGTCGAGAGAATAAGTGGTTACAATAGCCTGATCGAATACGTAACCTGGCGGTGGGTTAACAGCAGATGTGTACAAGCTTCTTGCATCAGGATTCAGCATGGCCGCCTCCGTTCAAACCTGCAAAAAGATCAGAGAGCAAAGCTTTTACATTTGACCACCTATAGGCCATTTGACCAACACCGGCATAACCTTTCCACTGATCCCTTGCACGGGAATTTGTAAAACGCGATCGTGCGCCTTTCAGTTGCTGCTCCCGGGCACGCACAAGATTTCTACTCTCACCATCACCCACTACATTACCTTGAGTGGCCCATACCCGATGACACCATGCTGAAACAAATTCTTTTGTCCTCCTGGTAATAGTGTGCCCACGCCCGGCTGTCAGCTCCCATAATCCCTCCAGTGGAAGGTCTATGTTGCGGCAATTCACCAGTCTTGTTTTCCATTCAACTATGTTGTTACGATGTTCTTCTTCGAGGTCTTTTAGCCCTGCCTGTTCGGCCAGCATAAGATTATAAACAAAAGCAGCTCCATTCATGATGGTTGAGAAAAACTCCGCATAGCTAAGGAGCTCCTGATGGCTTGGCATGAAGCCCGATCTGTCGGGGTGTTCCCACGGAAATTCACATTCTACCGGTTTACACTTCAAAGAAAGATGTGCCAGCAGTGTTTCTTTCTGGGATATGAGGAGACGCTCTTGTAAAAAACTTGCCTCATCAGTTTCCAAATTGAAGCTGAGGTCTTCTATTTCATCGGGAAAGCCTTTTGGCGGTACAGGTAGCCGTGGATGCCATGTCAACGTTTCCGGTTCAGGGAAGTCATCTCGCTCGTAGCGATTCCGTGCAGAATCCCGGAGGCGGTAGACTTCATTGATATGACGGTGATATTCATCCTGTGAGCATGGAATCAGTCGAATGCCCCAGACCCCCAGTCCGTTCCAGTAAACTGAGCTGGGTAATCTTTTCAATGTTTTTCCGGCGATTCTTCCAAAAACTCCTGCATTGTCGTTAGTTTCCAGGAGAGGTTCAACCAAAGCCATTTCCATCTGACGTGCCTTTGCGGCAAAGGCCGGCGGGGATAAACGCTTTTTTTCCAGTTCGCGGTAAACCCACGGAACAAACAACATATATCGTAACCTGGTCTGGATGGTGCTTGTTCCCGGAAACAGCGTGTCGGCGAATGAATCTCTGATGGCCCCAAGACCAAGCTCATCCCGGCTTTCCCTTTCTTGAAAAAGCGAAAGGATACGCAAAGTCCTGTCCCTTGCCGCAGGGTCATGGTCAATCCAGGTTAACGTGGATGGCATAATTCCTCCCGAAAGATCTCACTCCGTCTAAATCAACTGTTTGTTCAACTTTTCGTTTTGCTTACCTTGGACAGATTGCATTCATTTGTTTCATTAAACCCACAGTTTTCATCACAAATCGGGAGGCTTGTCGTAAGCCCACCGTTTTGTGTATGTTCTGAGTTTGTTCCGTAACTTGGTGGATGTGGTTTCTTCATCCACCCACCTCACTCAAGCAAAAGGGCCATGTTTAATGCAATTCTTCTCTCGACCTCTTCTTTTTGCAGCGCAGTTATGTTTTCATCCAGAAGAACCTTAAAAACAATTCCAGCGTCTCCACCCCTCCTAAACCCTGCCGGTAAGTTTACAATAATTATATTATTTTCCGCGCATGACGAGAGATAGGCTCTCTCACCGGTGAACGTTTTGCTTTGTACCACTTTCCCGAATACGCGACCACACGCTTTATTCAACTTTTGAAAAAAGTTTCTAATCTGATCTTCTTTTGAATGCGGCTTCTCTGTTTCACTTATTACTATCTGAAAAACATCCATAGAACTAAATGCTGGAACTTCTGGGCGATCAAAATATGGCTTTTCCACTTTTTGTGTGACGAGGAGGGGGTACAAAATGGGAATAGCAAAATTAATCGTGTCTTCCGTGAAGCAGTTGACGAGGTTGGAAAATTCCTCGCTCATATTTTCGAGTTCATATAGTTTATCTATTTTGAACCAGAAATTGCACTTGAAGCACATGGTGCAACCAGAAGACCCGGGATTTTGGCATGAAATACAATTACCTCTCTTACCTTCTAAGAAATAGTATCTGGGTGTAAATGCGCAGGAAAGCGTATCGCTATCAAAGCCTCTGGGAGGAATACTTTCCTTTTCGAGCCAGAAATCAAGCACTTTGGACACATATAGCTTCTGGTTGGGCGGGTTGGGATCGCAGTTAAATACATAGACGGCCTTTCCTGCTTTCAGGCGCCCCGTGATATTTGCTTTAAGCCTTGCAGCCATATTGGCATCGTCCCCAACCCTAATGCTTTCGCCAAAAGGTTCAAGCTCATCCCAAATTCCTCCAGGCTGCCGTTTTTTGGCAAACTTGCCCCACCAACAGAATCCTTTCTCTTTAATTACTTGCTTATGAGCTTCGATGACATCTACGCCATCCTTAGCGTAATAGTCACCGCGATAGCACAAGAAAAAGTGAAAATCTTGCCTGCTGGTCATGTGGTTCAATTCGCCTCGGTGTTTTTTTCTCACCTCATCGAACTCTTGGCGATAACGGCAAAGTTCACGATTACAGTTCATGAGGACTACCTCAAGTTCGTCCAATCCTGCTAAGCGAGCCTCTCTGTTGCTCCGAACTTTTTTGTAGTCACTCTCCATGCCGGATATAAGCTTGCGAAGATCGGAAAGCTTAACATCCAACTCCTTTACAAGTGCCAAGGTCTCTTCAAATTTGTTGATTACTTCGTTATCCCCCATAATCACTACCTCCAGGTGTGATTAGCATATAAAATTGTTCTTCAAAATTGAGGTTCTTCAACAGCTTTTCGCCAAATTATCGTATCCTTTTGTTTACCGATTGTACTAATTACTGCATCTCTGTATTGGCATAGTCTCAGTCTTTTAGGCATTGTTTACCATATTTGTAGAAACAACTTAACCAATTCTACATTGATTAAGTTGTAACCTCATACAGATAGAAATTCCTCCAGTCCTATGTCTAACCCTGATTGACGAAGAATCTGTCGTAACAAACCCCTACCCAGATCTCCCGGATGACGAGGAATTTCGACTATCTTACCGTCTGACGTTCTCCATACCTGATGTCTTCCACCTTCACGTATCAGTTCCAGACCAACCAATTGTCGCAATTTCGCAATTACTTTCTTTGGTGGTAAGCAAGGTCGTAAACGCAATCGCTGCGCTATCGCAGAGCTCCGAGGAATTACATAGTTTACTCTGCTTTTGATGTTTGAAATGCCGTGAAACAGGTGGGGCGAGGTTCTCCAGATCTCGGGATTCTTCGCCGGCAGTTGTGGAAGACTGATTCGCTGATTACCTTCCGCAAAATCGCATCGCACTTTTACAAATTGAGGTCGAAACACATTGCCCTGATCATAGCCCGGGGGGCTTTGATCAACATACAGGGACAAGGAGCGGTCGATATTTTTGTAGGGCAACTTTTTCCAGCAATCAAGTAATGCTGTTGCGTTTGCCAAACCTTCCTCCAAACAACCCACTGTTCCAAATGTCTTCTGATAATAACGTTCAAACCCGGTCTTGAAGAATGCCCTTCTGTGTGTTAACTCAAGCCTGGTAGAGAAGCTCTCTGTCTTATGATGAAATGCCTCGTGGTAGTATAAGAATAAGCGAGATGCCTCAAAGGCTTGTTGCCTTGACACTGTGTTCTCTGATAATTCCATGATTTTCTCTGCTAACCAAACGACTCCCTCAAAGAGGATGTAGATTCCCCACCAGTCAGGATGATAATAGTGAAAGGGAAGATAAAAGGCCAGACAGTCAGGCGGGGGCATTTTTGGCTGATGGGTGTAAGGAAGAGGAGCACCAGCATGAGATCCGCCCAATACTTGGACGATTATCGGGGCGAGATCAGGAAAAGGGGCATTTTGGTCTATTAGATCAGGTCCAATAGCATCGAGAGCATCACCATCCAAAAGCTCTTCCCCTCTATTAAACAAATCTTCTTGCCGTGGAGAGAGCGTTGGAACGTCTGCTGGAAATAATTCTTCTTTATCAGTGGTAACCTTCTCGGGGTCGGTTACCCGTACAATAATTAGATTATCGTACCAATCAGGTGCTAAATCACGATCCTGAAATAGCTCAGGCAGTTCAGAGTGCAATAAGTTGATGTGCTCAATGCTCATAGTTTATTACTCCTCCCAGAAGAACGTTTTCCCAATGAAGATTATATCTGCATATCATCGAGGAACTCTGACGGGGCATTACCGCTTGTGACCAGCAGATAGTCCCGGGCGCGGGTGCAGGCGACGTATAGCAGGTGACGTTCAGTGTCGTAGACCTCCTGAAGGTCGGCATCATCGGTGACGGTTTCGATACGCTGTTGCGATGGGATTATTTCATCATCACAAGCCATCACGACAACGGCACGGAACTCCAGCCCTTTTGCAAGATGCATGGTACTGATAGAAGCGTGCCCGCTCATTGTTTCAACATTCTCGTCGAGCACCTTATAGGGGATTTGGGCCTTTCCGACAGCGGCACGAGCACGTTCCATCTCTGCCGCAGACCGCACGAACAGGCCGATCTCGTGGGGCGCCACACCCTCACTTTTTCGCTCCGCAAGCCACTTGCTGACTGCATCTATCTCCTCTTTCGGACTATCGAACGTCATAATGCTCGGTTCCGGCCCGTTGAATACTGAAATCGTACCGCGCCTGTCGTCAATATTGCCGTCAACATCGGACAACTCAGGCCCTAAGAGCCGGTCCGCCTGCGTTCTGATCTGGTGTGATGTCCGATAGTTGATGCGCAGTGTCCGGGATCGCCCACGGACATCGACACCGAGGGCCTTCCACGAGAAAGGCTGCTGGAAGATCCGTTGACCAAGATCTCCGGAAAAGAAAAGACTATTGGGTCTCCCGCCACTTAGGGCAGCAAGAAACCGCAACTGCGCCACGCTGACGTCCTGAGCTTCGTCCACGACGGTAAAGTCAAAAGGCAGGTGGTTACTCTTTGCAAGGTGGGACACCAAGCGACTGAACATTCCAGGATAGGTGATCAGACGTTGTGCAGTCAGGCTGGACTGGACCCGAGCAAAGATCGACCAGAGCACAGCCCGCCGTTGTTCCGGCAGGCGGGTTTTGCGGCCTAATCGTGTGACATCACGATAGGCCTCCCATGCTTCCAACTGCCAGGCATCAACAATCTGCTCCCACTCGGTGAGCAGAAAATGGAGACTGAACTTGTGTTCTTCGACGATTCCCGATGCTTCTTTGAGAAGCTGCATTATCGTCTCACGGGAAGCGATGTGCGGGCGGCCGAAGTTTGCCTCATAGAGTCTCCGGCCAATCGCGTCCATGGCGTGCACTTCGAGACGTTCAGCAAGACGTGGTTCATTGCTGATCAACCGTCGAACCTTTGTCCGGAGTGCATTTGCCAGCGCCTCGGAAAAGGTGGTGAGGAGCACCCGGGCGTCGGGGTTAGTACGAGCCAGAAACACGGCCCGGTGGAGGGCGACGATTGTTTTACCTGTTCCAGCCGATCCTGATACCCTCGCCGGGCCGCCGTAATCCTTTTCCACCAGTTGCCGCTGTGCCGGATGGAGAAAAATGGTCCATTTCTCCCAGGGATATTCAAGCGCCTGTTGCAATTCTTCCACGTTAGACATGATGCGGAACCGACGTTGTGCATCAGGATGGGTAAAAGGATCTATGCCGGGTACGACTGGTTGCACGACTTGTGGTGTCACGCCGGTGGCCAGATTCAGCAGCGCCTCGGCGGCTTCGGCTGGCAGATGGTCTGCAACTATCAGCAAAGTATCTTCATCGGCAGTGCGCACATCGCCCAGCCATTCCGCAGGCACACCATATCCGAGCAGCTCATCGTCAGGAACGTTTGCGAATAAAGGCAGCTTGGGTCGAGCTTGTTTTTGAACTTCCACGTATTTCGGGATGACGATCTCTTCAATCCGCTCTCTCACTTCCACTAATTGAGCAGCCCCGGTCGTCGGATGTGTTTCCAGCTTGCGCCGTTCAGCCCAGCGGTAAGCGGCGGCATGATGGTCCACATAGCAAAGCAACATGCTTGCAGTGGTTCGGTGAACGATGAGTCGTATATCGCTACCCGCACGGACTGACCAGAAATTCCTATCTTTTGCTTTTTCGACCTTATGGAACTGCATTCCAGGGTTCTCCAGGTTCATTTGCAGGTCAAAGGCCGTTGTCTTTACAGCCTTCTGCTCCTCGCCGGTAAGTCTGGAAAGGCTATCGGTGAAGGTATCGGCTATGAGGAATTGCATCATCTCCCCTGCCAATCATCCGAGATAGGCTTCCAGTTGGCTTTGCGTTCGACCACATTCCCTTCTGCGTCCTTCCCTGTCCACACGTTCCAAAAATCCGGATCATCCGAATGTGGCTGCTGATTTTTCGGCAGATCATCAATTCTTACCAACAAGGGAAGCTCTGACGCCCAGCCGAGCAGGATCGCATTCTGGGACGGGAGTGATGGAAGTTCACGAAGCAACCCGCGTAGGTTGTCAGGAACTAGCCGATGTACTAGCTCTTGATCGCGGTCGTTGCTGATCCGGTGTAGCAGAAAGGTGTTGCATTGCGAGAGCACCGTCGGTGAAAGCTCCGAAGGCCGCTGAGATGACAGAACAAGACCGAGTCCGAATTTGCGCCCCTCACGGGCGATCCGTTCGAAGACCTGGCAGCAAACCGTCGCAGCATCGTAGTTTTCGATGTCATCCTTATAGCGCCTTACAAAAGTATGTGCCTCTTCCATCACCAGTACTGTCGGCAGCACCACCTTGTTTAGCTTCCGGTAGCGCTGAAGTGACTCGAAGATCATTCTGGCTGTGACTGCGGCGACCACGTGAACTACCTCTGTCGGCACTAGGGATAGGTCGAGGATAACGAGCTGGCCGTCTGTCGTGTCATGCCCTCCAACGTAATCATTCAACCACTGCTCTAAGGTGATTGCACTGCTATCACCGACAACAGAGTTGATTTTGGTGTCGGAAAGAAATGTCCGAATTCGGGAAATCAAGAAATCTAGGAATTGACTTACGTTCTCTTGTACGGACAGTATCTGCAAGTGATCGGCCAAATCCGTGCCCTTGAACGCCACAGGAACATCCTCGTCTGGGCCATCTTGGTAAATGATTCCCCCCAATTCGCCCAATGCTGTATTCAGAGCTCCGATGATCTTTTCGACCTGATCTTCAGTGAAGGCGCGGTAATAGTCGATTGTTTCACCGTCTTTTTCAAAGGTTTTGAATGTTGCTTGCAAGGACTGCTTGATTGCGTCTTGGATTGGTCCAAGGCTAATGGTTGGAAACTCGTTGCTCCTGGACTCTAAATCTTCCTGGATGGCCTTCAACCGAAAGCCGAATTTACTTTCCTCCGTCTTGATTGCTCCTGATCGAAGATCACGGTGAACGGTAATCAGTGTCGAAGAAAGGTATCGGCGCAGATCCAGTTTCTTTTCTTCCAGCGTCGGTTCTGCGACACCAATACGGCCGGCCTTCACTTCGCGAAGTGCGCGCTTAAGCAAGGGCCGCTGCGTCTTTGTGCTGGCTTGCGTAAAAGACGCCCACTCTGTGCTGTTCCAGAACCATAGCGGCACTTGTAGTGCGCGTTCTCCGGCACCGGGGTTGATCTTGAAAATTCTGGTCTTCAATTTGGATTCGGTCCCGCCGAAGGCGCGTGAATATTCTCCGTTCGGGTCAAGCACCACAAAACGGGCATTGGGTGTATCTTTGCCTTGGCGCTGCGACAGTGCTGCCTCCAATGACCAGCGGATCAGGCCGGCGACGGAACACGACTTGCCGCTCCCGGTGTTGCCAAGCACTGCAAGATGACGGCCAAACAGACGATCAGGGTCGATGCGCACCTCGACATTGTTCGCCAGCGGACTGGTGCCAATGCGGACGTGCCTTCGTTCTCCGGATTCGACAATGGAGCGTAACTGCTTTTCTGTGGGTAGCAGCACCGCCGAACCAACCGAAGGCAGTGCATTGGCACCCCGGCGAAATATGTAGCGTTCCTTCTGCCCGGTCTCGTTTCGTAATGTACCAACTGGATTAAGGCTCATCTTACGCAATGGGTAGGGCAAGTCGATCAGGCCGAAGTCCTGAACGCCTCGGCGCTTGGGGAAGGCTGAGCGCTCAATGGTAAGCCACTCGATTTGCCCGACGAGGTAGCCGTCATCCACCGGCAACAGCACGTAGCCGTTCACCCGGGGAAAGGGACGTACGCCACCCGCATTGAGCGCAACCGAATCAGGAGCCTCAATGTCCAGTAGCACCTTCACTTCGTCCGGCGAAATGAACTCAACTGTGCCGATGCGTAGGCTTTCAGCATGGGCAAAAGGTGTATGACTCATGTTTTGCTCTCTCCGGCAACCGGAATAGCCTCGGATTTATCCTCACCGTCACCTTGGGCAGTTCCCCAACGGGATTTGAGCAGTTCTGCCATTCGGAATGTAGTGCGGTCAATGGCAGGTTTCGGCAGGTAGTGGTCCACCAGTGCTCGGAATTCACCGATGTGGGCGCCGATCATTAAGCTGATCTGTGCATGCCGCCCAAGACGTTCATAAGTCTTCATGATTCGGTTCAGTGGGTCATCGTAGGCGATGACGACCAGGTGAGTGGATGGAATGGTGAGCATGTCCTCGATCACTCGGTTGATGTGCTCATCCCCAAAGCTGTAGCCGAAGGCTACCAGCGTGTGGTTTGGGCGACATACCGCCGCAGCAAAATCGCGGAAAAGCTCAACGTAGGGGTAAGCGGCGGTTTCACGGTCCTTGGCTGCGTTGGGAAAGATCATGAGTTGCATCGCATTGGCGGATGCGGTACCCGGCGCTTTCAGGTAGGGATCCAAGTCCTTTGCGCCGAACGGAATGCCCAAACGCCGGATATTTTGCTCGCATTCCACCCAGTCCACCGAGCCGTGCAGTTTGGTGAAGCGCGCCACGCCCTCCAAATACCGAGGCTCGCCTCGAATACCTGGTGGATTGTAATGCATGTCCAGATCGAGTCGGGAGGAACGAAAGATCGGTGCAAGAGAACCAACAAATCGGTCAAGCAGGTGCATACCCGCGACCTCAGCACCTGCCTCAATCAATCGGTCGTAGTTGGTCGTGAACAGATGTAATCTGTCACGGGTGCCTGTTCGGCTGGCAAAGGTCATCAGAAAACTGACGAGGTAATTGTATGCATCCTCGCGATTCTCTTCATTGGCGGTTATCAATCCATTTTCGCCACTGAGAATGCTTGCCGCAAACTTAGCAAGCACATCGACTATCTTACCTCGTAGCGTTTCCGCTTTCTCGCGAGTCTGCTCGTCACTTGTGCCAAGAATCTCCAGCCCTCGTAGCAATTCGTTGGCGACGCGAATCTGGTCTTCGATATTACCTGGGTCCCGTCCGGCGGTCTCCGCCGATTTTTTGCTCTCAACATCGATCAGATACTGGGATTCACCAAAATCCACTGTACCCATTCCCGGAAGCGGCTTACTTGTCGCGAGGCGATGGACAGCGTGGGTTAGACCGGAACCTACGAGCAGGGACAGGTGCTCGGATTGGCACAATGCCGTCAGCCAGGGCTCGATGCGCGGCCGCAGTTTGTCGGGGCCAAATACTTCGCCCGGCTTACTCCAAGAACAGCTCGATCCTTCGCAAAGCTTGAACTTGGGGGAATCGATAGTTGACTCCTGTTCGTACACAAAGAAAACAGGCTTATGGTCATCCCGGCATTTCAGTATGTTGTTAGCCATAGTTTTGCTCTCTCCGCCTGCTTCGTCAGTCATTTCGTACCTCCATCTACCTTGAACACCTTCATTACTTCATCCCCTAAATGATTTATGACCTTCACAGCTATGCGGCCGGAGGTGGGTTTGTCGAAGGGGCGGGAGGTGTCGCTGTTTAGTGTCGCCCAGGCTTCTTCGTTGATCTCGGCTTTGAGGGTGGTCTTCAGGGATTTGTATGGGTCATTTGCACCCAGGAAATAGGCGTGGCGGACAAAGAAACTCTCCTCGTTGTAGTCGGTGTCGATAAACCAGCAGGCGATGCCCTCGGCTCCGTCGCTGCGTACTTCGCCGGTGGTGGGGTGGAAGACATCTACTCCGTTGACCTTGACTTGAATTAGCCCGTCGGCGCAGTTTATGATGTCAATATCGGGCTCGCCGAAGATGACGAAGAGGTTACCCTTGCCGGTGTTTTTGAGATCGTCGGCCATGTGAAGGTCGGCGTTCATGCGTGCCTTGAGCACGGGGATACGGCCGAGCTTGTTGAATTCAGACGAATGAGCGTCGTAATTGAAGGCACAGGTAATGAGCACATCAAAACCGCCATCACCGGCCTCGCGGGCAGCAGCCACCAAATCGGGGCGGGAAACGGTACCGAACTCTGGGCCTATGAAGATGGCGGCGCGTTTTTCCATGCCTGACGCCTCGTCCCCTTCCATGTATCGTCCTTCAGCGCAGATCAGATCGCCAGGCCATGGGGCAAGGGAAGTAAAGACAATCTTATCTTCCTTGTGGGCCTGCTGCACACCGGCTGTTTTGAGGTTTTCCAGGATCATCAGGGTGAAGTCCCATTCCTCTCCGTAGCCGGCTTTTGATTCCGCGGCGCTGTCTATCAATTCATCGTCAGCGCCTACAGTCAGGACACGATGGGGAGATAAACTTTCCACCGTGAACGGTCCGGCTACGCGCACAGTCTTTTTCGCCTCATAGGGTTTGTCATAGAGGTATTCAAACTCAGCCTTGGCAGCAATGGATGCGTCAATCTCCTTCTGCCGGGCAATACGCTCCTTCCACCACTGGGCGTGTAGCTCCTTCGCTTCCGCCGACCACCTATCGTCCGCCTCGCGGAGGATTTCCCACTCTTCCCAGTTCTTGCCAAGGGCCTGATTAAGCTTGTGTCTGAGCGGTTCCAGCACTTCCTGGAACTTGTCCCAGATGACATCAATCTCGGCATTATTGGCGATGGACTTGAGGGTAATGTGCGGCACGCGCTCATACACAAAGCCCTGGCGGATGTCACCACGGGTAGATTGGCTCGATGGCGCGGTGCGGGTGACTTCAGCTTCCTTCCGCTGACCTTCCGGTGAGTCGGCAAGCAAATAGTACGGGTATCGGGCACCCATAACGCGGGCGCGGGCCAAAGCCATGGCCACACGGGAGGTGTCGATACTGATCCAACGGCGACCCCATTGCTCTGACACGTAAGCAGTGGTACCGGAACCACCTGTGGGGTCAAGGACCAGATCGCCGGGGTCGGTGGTCATGAGAATGCACCGTTTTACTATTTCCACATTTGTCTGCACGACATAAATTGGATCGTTTTGACCAAGAAATCCTTCCCAAAGGTTTCCGATTGCAACCGCTGTGGATTCATCTTGGAAGCGAAGTTGCCTGAGCGCATTTCCGAACTGGTCAACTCGGCCGGTCTTCAGGGCACGTTCTAGAGAATCAGGTGTCATTCCCCACCAGCGTTTTCCAGAATCAAAAAGTTGACCCTTAAATCTTATTTCAAACTTTCGTCCAGGTCCCGGCTTTGTCAGCGATACGTCGCCAAACAAACGTGCACCTTTCGGTAAAGCTTGTTCAGCACTCTTTTCAAGTGGTGTTAGCCGCCTAAATTGGCCGTCGGACAGTTGAATCCAATTGAAGTTCGGATCAAGCCTGTCGAGACGTAGCGTGTAAAGCTGGCGGAACTTGTGATTCTCTGGTTTCCGTGATGTATGATGCTTTCGGTGGATACCAAAGTTGATGTACAATACAGAAACGGAG
>CAYMTB010000028.1:0-20745 GCA_964393225.1 uncultured Syntrophorhabdaceae bacterium | reverse complement strand
GAAATTGGAAGTTTATAGTTTATTATTATAGATATATATGCGGGTCAGCTTAGTAAAAGACATTTTCTAAGTTCATTGTCATTATTGATTTTTTGCTGTTTATCTGATATAACTTGTCAATATATAATGAGGAATGCAATTTTAAAGGTATGGAGAGATGAGTCGAAATCTCTGCGGTGGCTATTGTACCCTCTGCTTTTTCCTCTTTCCTGTATTTATAGAATTTGTCTCTGTGCGAGGGATTACATGTACAGTATTGGTTTTATGAAAGTAAGCGAGGCACCTGTCCCTGTGATTAGCGTAGGGAATATAACCCTGGGAGGAACAGGTAAAACCCCCGTTGTTGAAAAAATATCACGAAAACTCATGCAAGCGGGTTTTCATCCGGCAATCGCGACGAGGGGTTACAAGAGGAACAGGAAAGGTACTTTTGTTGTAGATAGGAAAAAGGATCTTGCTGAAGATGTCGGAGATGAAGCGTTCATGCTGTCGAGAAAGACCGGGATGCCTGTTGTCGTAGGAACGAACAGGGCTGATGCGATCACAAAGGGTATGGAATCGTTTCAGATAGATGTTGCTTTGCTGGATGATGGCTTTCAGTTGAAGAACCTCAAGAAAGACGTTGAGATTCTCCTGGTCAGCGGCGGGAAAGGGAAGACGAACCAGGATCTTTTTCCTCTTGGACCTTACAGAGAACCATCTGAGAGGATAAAGGATGCGGACATGATTCTGGTAAGTAAAGGCGAACTCAACGGCAATCTTAAGCATTATACAGAAGGCAAACCGGTTTTCAGCTTTAAATACAGGCCTGTTTATCTTTATAATCTTAAGCATAACCTTACGGGTCATTATAATTTTTTAAAGGGAAAGGATGTTCTCGCATTTTCAGGGCTGGGTGACAATACATCATTTTTCAATTTTTTGAAGGAACTGGGCGCGCATGTTATCTGTGAAATGTCATATCCGGACCATTACTTTTATGGAAGAAAAGATATGGAGAAATTCTCGCGCTGTCAGGACGCAGAGATTATTGTGACCACTGAAAAGGATGCGGTAAAGATTGACCCGGAAGCTGCGCCTGAGAACCTGTATTATCTTACAGCGGAAGTTGAGATAGAACGGGAAGAAGAATTAATGAGGCTTATACAGAAGAAGCTAAATACCCATATAAAGAGGTAAACATGTCTGAACGAGTATTTATTTTTGACACAACATTGAGGGATGGAGAGCAGTCTCCGGGAAATACCATGAACACCCAGGAAAAACTGCGCGTGGCCAGGCAGCTTGAACTCCTCGGTGTTGATATTATCGAAGCCGGTTTTCCTATAGCTTCGGATGGTGATTTTGACGCAGTCAGGCAGATTGCAGGTATTATTAAAAATAGTGAAATTGCGGGCCTTGCGCGGGCGAACGATGAAGATATTGACAGGGCCTGGGGAGCCATAAAAAATGCTGCAAAACCTCGAATCCACACCTTTATTTCAACATCCGACATCCACCTGAAACATCAGTTTCGGAAAAATAAGGATGAGATATTAAAGATTGCCGTCAATGCCGTGAAAAGGGCAAAGAAATATACCGCTAACGTAGAATTTTCTGCAATGGATGCCACCAGGAGTGACTGGGACTATCTTTGTAGGGTCCTTGCCGAGGTTATTGCCGCAGGCGCCGTCACCGTGAATGTACCGGATACGGTCGGCTACACAGTGCCCGAGGAATTCGGCAGACTCATCCGCTACATTAAAGAGAATGTTCCCAACATTTCTCAGGCCGTCATAAGCGTGCACTGCCATAATGATCTGGGGCTTGCCGTTGCAAACTCCATTGCCGCTATTCAGAATGGCGCCCGTCAGGTGGAATGCACTATAAACGGCATCGGTGAAAGGGCAGGGAATGCCTCCCTCGAAGAGATTGCCATGATTCTCCGTACACGTAGGGATATATTCCCCGCTGATACAAGGATTGTGACCGAGAAGATCTATCCTGCGAGCAGGCTGATTACTGCCATAACCGGTGTTTCAGTTCAGCCGAACAAGGCCATAGTGGGCGCCAATGCGTTTGCCCATGAATCGGGTATTCATCAGGATGGTCTTTTGAAGGCGAAGCTTACCTATGAGATTATGACACCCGAGTCTGTAGGCATATCCAAAAGCTCACTCGTCCTGGGGAAGCACTCCGGAAGACATGCATTCAGGGAGAGGATTGAAGGCCTCGGATACACCCTGGACGATAAGGAGCTCAACCTTACCTTCAAGAGATTCAAAACACTTTCGGATATGAAAAAATATGTCTATGATGAAGATATTGAGATGATTATCATGGATGAAATATACAAGATACCGGAAAAATATAAACTCGTATATCTCAATGTGAGCTGCGGCAATATGACAATTCCAACCGCTACGGTAAAACTTGAGGCTGACGGGAATGTGTGTCAGGAGGTTGGGGCCGGCGACGGGCCGGTTGATGCCACCTTTAAGATCATTAAGAAAATTGCAAAGACTAACAGCAAACTCGTAAAGTTTTCAGTTAATTCCATTACAAAGGATATGGATGCGCAGGGCGAGGTTTTTGTGAAAGTTGAGGAGAAAGGGCTTATTGCTATTGGAAAAGGCGCTGATACGGATATTATTGTTGCGAGCGCGAAGGCATATATCAACGCGCTTAACAGGCTTGAATATGTTAAAACCAAAAAGGTTGAGGTGAAATAGATGGGTATGACGATTACGGAGAAGATACTTGCAGCTCATGCAGAAAAAGATGTTGTGGAGCCGGGAGAAATCATCGATGCAAGGATTGACCTTGCCCTTGCAAATGATATTACCGCACCGCTTTCCCTTGAGGAATTTGATAAGGTTGGCGCAAAAAAGGTCTTCGACCCTGAAAAGGTGGTTTTTGTTCTGGACCACTTTACGCCGAACAAGGATATCCTTTCCGCCGGGAACTGCAAGAAGATACGCGAGTTTTCAAAAAAACACGGTATAAGATATTGTTTTGAAGGCGGCGAATGCGGGATTGAGCATGCGCTGCTCCCCGAGCAGGGACTTGTGGTGCCCGGCGATGTAGTGATAGGGGCGGATAGCCACACCTGTACATACGGTGCTTTAGGCGCTTTTTCAACCGGCATGGGGAGCACTGACGTGACGTACGGGATGGTGACGGGGCGTATATGGCTTAAGGTGCCTGAAAGTATAAAATTCAGCTGCTCTGGAAAATGGCAGAAATGGGTTACCGGAAAAGACCTGATCCTCCATATTATCGGGATGATCGGGGTGGACGGTGCACTTTACGCTGCCATGGAATTTGATGGGGAGGCAATCTCGGCATTCTCCATGGACTCCCGCTTCACCATTGCTAATATGGCTATAGAGGCGGGCGGAAAGAACGGAATATTTAAAGTGGACGAGAAGACTCTGGCGTACGTGAAGGGGAGAGGGAAGAAGCCCCACACGGTTTATGAGAGTGATAAAGATGCCGTGTACAGGGAAGTGTATGAAATCGATGTCAGCAAGATTGGACTGAAGGTTGCCTGTCCGTCCCTTCCGTCGAATGTGAAGGATGCTGGTGAACTGGGGCATATTGAAATTGATCAGTCAGTGATAGGCTCATGCACAAACGGAAGGATTGAAGATTTGGAGGTTGCCGCAGAGATTTTAAAAGGCAAAAAGGTGGCGAAGCACGTCCGGTGCATTATTATTCCGGCAACACCGACGATATACGGCGAGGCATTGAAGCGCGGATTTTTCGGGATTTTTCTCGAAGCAGGGTGCATAATCTCACCCCCCACCTGTGGACCATGCCTTGGCGGGCATATGGGTGTGCTTGCAAAAGGTGAACGGGCCATTGCTACAACAAACAGGAATTTTATCGGACGGATGGGGCACCCGGAGAGTGAGGTTTATCTTTCAGGGGCAGCAGTGGCAGCGGCAAGCGCCATAAAGGGCAGGATAGCCCACCCGGAAGAAGCATAAAAACAGCGGATAGCGGATAGCGGATAGCGTATAGTTTAAATTCCTCTACGCTCCACGCTGTACGCTCTATGCTAACAAGATGGGGTTGATATGAAAATAAAAGGAAGAGTCTGGAAATTCGGTCATAATATTGATACGGATATTATAATCCCTGCGCAGTATCTTGCGCACACTGATCCGAAGGTGCTCGGTGAACATTGCATGGAGCCTTTGCATCCGGAGTTTCACAAAAAGGTTAAAAAAGGCGACATTATTGTAGGGGGATTAAATTTCGGCTGCGGTTCATCAAGGGAACATGCCCCTATTGCCATATCCGCCATTGGTATACCCCTTGTCATAGCAAAGACATTTGCAAGGATATTCTATAGAAATGCTTTCAATAAAGGACTCGCTCTTCTGGAGGCAGATATAGACGAATTGGTCGAGGAAGGCGAAGAGATAGAAGTAGATATATCCTCCGGGGTTATAACATGTAAAAAAACAGTAATTCAGGCAAAGCCCATTCCGCCCTTTATGGTAGAGCTTATAAACCATGGCGGGCTTGTAAAATATCTTAAAAAGAAACTGGAGGAGTAACATGAAAGAATATAATGTAGCAGTTGCTGGGGCAACAGGCGCCGTAGGGAACGAGATGGTGGCAACACTTGAACAGAGAAAGTTTCCTGTAAAGAGCCTGAAGCTTCTTGCCTCGTCAAGGAGTATCGGCAAGACCATTATGTTTAAAGGCATGGATGTGGAGGTTGAAGAATTAAAAGAAGATTCTTTCAAGGGTGTCGACATCGGGTTATTTTCACCGGGCGGTTCTGTAAGTCTCAAATATGCCCCTATCGCAGCAGCCAGCGGGTGCGTTGTCATTGATAATACAAGTGCTTTCAGGATGGACCCCGATGTGCCTCTTGTGGTGCCCGAAGTAAACGAACATGCCATTGCGGACTACAAGAAAAAAGGGATTATTGCAAATCCGAACTGTTCTACCATCCAGATGGTCGTCGTATTGAAGCCGCTTCACGATGCGGCGAAGATCAAAAGGGTCGTGGTTTCAACATACCAGGCCGTTTCGGGAACCGGGAAAAAGGCCATCTATGAGCTTGAGCAGCAGATCCTTGCCATATACGGACAGAAAGCGGTTGTAAAAAAGGTATATCCACACCAGATAGCCTTTAACTGCCTGCCGCATATTGATTCGTTCATTGAGAACGGCTACACGAAAGAAGAGATGAAGATGGTGAATGAGACAAAGAAGATCATGGAAGACAACAGCATTCAGGTTACTGCCACAACCGTGAGGGTTCCCGTTTTCTACGGTCATTCTGAGTCTGTTAATATCGAATTTGAAAGGGATTTGACCCCCGAAGAAGCAAGGAAAATTCTAAAGAAAGCACCCGGTGTGAAGGTCGTCGATAATCCTTCAAAGAACCTCTATCCACTTGCAACCAGTGCAGCTGGTAAGGACGATACGTTTGTGGGAAGAATACGGCGCGATGAATCTGTTGCCCATGGGCTGAACTTGTGGATTGTAGCTGACAATATACGAAAAGGCGCTGCATTGAATGCGGTACAGATAGCCGAGGCACTGATTAAAAAGTACCTGATATAGCGTAGAGCGTGGAGCGCATAGCGTAGAGGATTTAACACTAAACGGCTATGTTAAGATGCATGAAAGGGTCTGCTTGCACGATAAATGGGGGTTGTTATGCAGATTCAGGAAGAGAAGCTTGCGGATACACTTGTTGTAAAACCATTAGTCAAGAGGATTGACGCTTCTTTTGCGCCCGAATTTAAAGCGGTTATGTTAGACCGGATAGGTTCGGGAAATGTGAAGATTCTCCTCGAATTATCAGAGGTTGATTTTATTGACAGCAGCGGTCTGGGGGCAATCGTGTCAATCCTTAAAGCCCTGGCAGGCAGGGGCGGCATTGCGATTTGTGGCCTCAGAGAGACGGTGGGCGCTGTCTTTCGTCTGTCGCATATGGACAAGATATTCCGGATTTTCCCATCCAAAGAAGATGCCTTGAGAGAATTCGGCACCGGCAAATGAAAGAGGAAGCAAAAGCAGACATACCAATTATCGACAGCAGGCTTACAAATCAGAAAATTACAGTTTATTATGCCCTCGTCGCCCTGATGGGCATTCTGGTGATTTTTCTGGTCGAATACTTTGGTTTTCTTGAGGGCATCAATAATTACGCCTATGATCTTTCTTTCAGGCTGAGAGGGAGCAGGCGCCCATCTGATAAAATCATTATTATTGCCATAGATGAAAAAACGCTGGACAGGTTAGGCAAATGGCCGATACGCAGGGCTTATTACGCCGGACTGCTCGATGCGGTCAGCCAGTCTCGGGTTGTCCTGTTTGGCGTTGTTATGGCAGAGCCGTCGCCTGATGATCCGGTTCTTACTGATGCAATCGACAGATACAGCAAGGCCATCCTGCCGGTATACATCGATGGTCAGTCGAAACAGGTGATTTACCCGCAGCCTTTTCCTGCCCGCGGCATTGGGCATGTTCACCTGGAGGAGGAAATTGATGGGGTTATCAGAAAAGCATATCACACACTCTCTTTTGAAGGCATGGTTTTGCCTTCCATCTCGTCTGTTGGATGGGAGATTTACACGGGCAAGACCTTTATCCGCAAGGACACTTCTCCGGCATTGGAGGAAGCTGCCTCCTCTGAAATGATTATCCAGATGGATCCTCTAAAAATAAATTATCATGGAGGTCCAGGAACATTTCATTCCATTTCACTGGCGGATATCATCGATGGAAAATATGCCCCGGAATATTTTAAAGACAGTGTAGTGCTGGTTGGAGTTACGGCTGCAGGTATTGAAGCGAGCCTGTTAACGCCTTTTTCTGAGAAGAGGAGCAGGATGTCAGGGGTTGAAATCCATGCAAACCTCATCAGCAACATTCTCGACAAGAACTATATCAGGGACGTCGATGGCTGGATACAGTCACTGCTCTGTGTTGTCTTTGCCGGTTTCTTTTTCTTTTTCTTGTTAAAGCTCGGCGAGCAAAGGGCTGCGTTGTTCTGGCTGCTCAGCCTTGCTTTGGTTACATTATCGGTTTTTTTCCTTTTTACTGTATTCAACAGATGGGTTAACCCGGCGGTCTACTATTTTTCTTTTACATTCGTTTTCCTTACAACCTATACACTCAGGCTTGATGAAGCAGCACGGAGACTTGATTCAGGATATACCGATATTGTGTCTATCCCCGGACTGAAAGTAGACGCGGCAGAACAGACACCATCCGGGAAGGGTCTTTTCAGCCTCTTTTCACCTGCGGATATCAATTCAAAAATACGGTTAGTAACGGAGATTACAGGTAAACTGAAGGATGCTTATGTCCAGATAAGCAAGGATCTAGAAGCGGCAGCACAGATACAGAGAGATCTCCTCCCGGCTTCTGCCCTGGCCATTCCCGGTGTGAAGTTTGAATGGTTCTTTTATCCGAGCAGTTTTGTAGCCGGGGATATCTTCAATTATTTCCTGATGGACGATTCCCGCATTGGATTCTATGTTGCCGATGTATCGGGTCACGGGGTTCCTGCAGCAATGCTTGCCGTAACAATAAGCAAGGTTCTCACACCACTTCAGCCGACAGAAAACAGCCTGGTTTTTTCCCTCCCTGATTCACCGGAACAGGAGGCAGCTTCACCGGCTACGGTAGTCAAAGAAGCTAACCGCTTCTTTTCTTCAACAGCACGTTCAGACCAGTACTTTACGGCCGTTTACGGAATTATCGATACGGCACAGCGTAAAATAACCCTTGCGCAGGCGGGTCTGCCCCAGCCGGTTTTATTAAGAGAGGATGGAGATGTCTCTGCCGTGGGACAGGGCGGTTTCCCTATAGGTCTTATGGATGGGATTGATTACACGGACGAGGTCATTGCATATAATCCCGGCGACAGGATCTTCCTCTATTCTGATGGAATCATCGAGTGTTTCAACAAGAAATCAGAACAATTTTCGATCGATCGCTTGATGACGGTGCTTCAGGAAGGAAGACATGCTTCGCTGAAAGTATCCCTGGACACCCTCGAGCAATCCCTTTTTGACTGGAGAGGGGGAAAAGAATTTGACGATGATCTGACCATGCTCGCGATAGAGTTTGAGTAACAGGGAGAGAAATCATAGCGTTACAGTTCTTCGTCATGTTTCGGCGGTTGAGTTTTTTGTATGTCGTCAATCTCTTCTTCTATATCCCTGATTTCCAACTTCATCCGGGTTATGGAACTTACCCTTTCCTTGAGGAAGGGGCTTTCCAGAGCAGGGGCTCTCCCTGAAGTGAACTGGTCATAGACGTATTCACCTATCTCTGCGTATACATTATGGATACTCCGCTGAAGTTTTGAAATGTCAACATACTTTTTCTTTCCGATTTTTGCCTGTTTTTCTACATTGAAGGCTAAATCCTGTGCAGTTTCCTTGAGCGTTTTCAAGCCTTCCTCTGTTTTTTTCTTTAATTCGTCAATGATAGCCATATGTTCCCCCTTTTTTATTAGCGTAGAGCGTTTAGCGGATAGCGTTTAGGAAAAACAAAAACCTATACTCTCCACGCTCTCTGCTCCACGCTATTAATATAAGGAAAGTATGGGAAATATTCAAGTTACATTTGGCTTGCCGCCCTGTACGCCCCTCAAAATGAGGTATCCGATAATAAAAAACAGAGAAACAGAGAGAACCGCAGGCCTCTGACTTCCAAATGTGGAGGATAGAGTTCCGAAAAGAATAGGCCCCATGATGGCTGAAGATTTTCCTACAAGATTATAAACACCGAAATATTCTGACTCCTTCCCTTCAGGGATGAATTGTGTGTAGAATGCCCGTGTGGCTGCCTGGATTGTGCCGAGGCCGAGTCCTGCAACAGAGGCGATTATCATAAACTGAATTTTTCCATTAACGAAATAAGTAGCTATTGTGATTGCGATCCATATTGCAAGCGAAAGAGAAACTACCTTTTTGGGTCCCCAGTAATCTATTGAGCGTGCCATGCCGAAGACGCCTGCGAGCGCTGTTATCTGCACGATGATGTACATATAGATGAGTTCTTCAGATTTAAATCCCAGTGTGGTGGCAGCGAATATGCTTGAAAAAACAATTACCGTATTTACCCCGTCCTCATAAATTAAATATGCGAGCAGGAATCGCCGCTGGTCCTTCTGCGACCACATTTCCTTAAGATGTTGCACTGTATTTTTAAAACCCTGAACAGCAGCATAAACCATATGGCTGTATTGATTGGGGGATCTGTTTTTGCTGTCTCCCGGGAGGAAAAGAAAGGCCGGCACGGAGAATATAACGAAAAAGAGTGCTACCATGAGCCATGTCGCGTTTAGCATGCCCTGTTTGACGAGTATCAGGGCAATGATAAGCGAGCAGATGGAACCTGCGTATCCGATTCCGAATCCCCATGCGGACACCCTTCCATGGTGGGTCGGCTCAGAGATAACGGGCAGAAATGAATTATAGAAGATAGTACCGCTTTCCATGCCGATATTTGCGAGCACAATGAGCGCAAAGCCTCCCATGACCATGCCCTTCTGGAGGAATGAAAAGGATGCCACGGCAGCAACGCAGAGGAGTGTAAAAAAGAGAAGCATCCTTTTGCGTGTCTTTGAATAATCGGCAATCCCGCCGAGAAAAGGGGAAGAAATGGCCACAACTGCCATACTCACTGCAATAGCCCGCCCCCACCAGACGTCTCCCACGCCGGACTCATTTCCCACAACAAAATTTGCATAGTATACAGGGAATATTGTGGCAGCTATAACAGCCGAATAGCTCGAATTCGCAAAATCGAAAAGACACCAGGAAAAAATCTGTTTATTCATGTCAGGATTTGTACCTCAATATAACCTTATTTTCGGTGTTATTGCATTTGTTTTTATACTTTGAAGCTTTGTTGGTGGCATTCCGCCCAAGGAAGCTTGAAGTCACGAATCGCATAACGGTTTAATTGCGAACATGGTGAGCAACAAAGTTCTTCCGGCAACAATGCATTTGGGCTAATATATTTTCTCCCGCCGCATCGATGCCAGAACATAAGAATATATTTGCATTATTCATTTCAGGGGGTTAGAATTTTTGAATACAACAACGGGCAGATAATGCAGGGCTGCTCATTAGCCAAAGTTAAATAAGAAACTTTATAATTTACTTTACACTTAATAAGTAAAATAGGTAAGCTTATATTTTAGGCAAGAGGTGCTTTATGAATATCTCCTATTTCAGGGCGGGAACATTTCAGAAGGGTTACCAGTATAAGTATTTTCTACCGGAAAAAATAAACCATTCATTCTTTTGGACAGACGAGGGGATCAATGAACTCCTGGAAAGGGCTTCATTAAAGCTTGGGGAACTAAACTCCTTTTCAAGATTTGTCCCCGACACGGCCATGTTCATCATCATGCACATCTTCAAGGAAGCGGTTATATCGAGCCGGATTGAAGGAACACAGACAAATATTGAGGAAGCCTTAATTGAAGAAAAAGAGATTAACCCCGAAAAGCGCGATGACTGGCGTGAAGTAAACAACTATGTTTCCGCAATGAACACGGCCATCGAAGAATTGAAAACACTACCCTTGTCGAATCGGCTGATCAAGGATACCCACAGGATTCTTCTTTCGAGCGGTCGGGGAGAACATAAAAATCCAGGAGAATTCAGGCAATCGCAAAACTGGATCGGGGGCGCCAGTCTTGCTGACGCAGCATTCATTCCGCCTGCCCATACAGAGTTGCCGGAACTGTTGTCAGACCTTGAATTGTTTCTGCACAATACGGAAATCAAGGTTCCCCATCTGATTCGAATTGCTCTTGCTCATTACCAGTTTGAAACTATCCACCCTTTTCTTGATGGTAACGGCAGGATAGGACGCTTGCTTATCACCCTGTATCTGGTGAGTACCGGCGTTTTAGAGAAACCATTACTCTATCTGTCAGAGTTTTTTGAGAAAAACAAAACCCTCTATTATGATAACCTGACCTTTGTCAGGACCAAAAACGATCTTGGGCAGTGGATCAAATTCTTTTTGTCCGGGGTAATTCAAACAGCGGAAACAGGGGTATCCACCCTTACCAAAATTATTAGCTTGAAGGCATCTATAGAGCGGGAAAAAATTTTGACGATGGGCAAACGTGCAAAACAGGGATCAATTTTTCTACATGCGCTTTTTTCCAAACCCGTGGTAACGATAAAAGATGTTCAAAGCATCACCGGGCTTTCTCCCAAAGCAGCTAACGATCTTGTAAAGGCTTTTTTTGCGGAAGGAATTCTCAAAGAAACGACAGGCTATCAGCGCAATCGAGTTTTTGTGTTTGAAGACTATCTGAGAATGTTCAGATAATGAATAATAGAAACCGGCAGGGATGGAAGGAATGCAAATTGAGGAGACACGGATTCTGAATCCCTATTTTGTAACCGGTATTTCATCGCCAATAGCCATTGACACCTTTCAAACCATTTGATAGCATTAGGGAAAACTGATCGGAATAGGGTAAAAACATTATTTCAAGACTTGAATCGAAGATTTTCCCATATAAAGGTAATGAGAAAGTCGCCGATAAGGTTCAAACCCTCGGCGTCGCAATGAGGAGAAAATGAATGGCAGATAACAACGAACTGGAAAAGACCCTCTGGGCAGCGGCGGATAAGCTGCGCAACAATATGGATGCGGCGCAATACAAGCATGTTGTTCTGGGATTGATCTTTCTCAAATATATTTCCGACGCCTTCAATGATCTCCACGGGAAACTGAAGGCGGGCAGCGGCGAATTTGAAGGTGCAGACCCGGAAGATAGAGATGAATACCTTGCCAAGAATATATTCTTTGTCCCCGAAAAGGCTCGCTGGCAATTCCTTCAAGACCACGCCAAACAGCCGGAGATAGGCAAGTTTGTTGACGAGGCCATGGAGTCAATCGAGAAAATAAATCCAACACTCAAGGGTGTTCTGCCGCAAATTTACGCCGATGCCGATCTGAACAAGCAAAGACTCGGTGAACTGATCGACCTTATTGCAACTATCGGGTTTAACCAGGATGGCCATACATCAAAGGATTTGCTCGGCAGAGTATACGAATACTTCCTTGGCCAGTTTGCCGACGCCGAAGGCAAGAAGGGGGGACAGTTCTGGACCCCTCAAAGCATCGTGAGGCTCCTTGTTGAAATGCTGGAGCCCTACAAAGGGCGCGTCTATGATGGTTGTTGTGGTTCAGGCGGCATGTTCGTTCAGAGTGAGAAATTCATTCTCAGCCATCAGGGTAATATCAAGGACATCTCGATTTACGGGCAGGAGTCAAACCCTGCAACTCTTCGTCTTGCCAGGATGAATCTTGCCATTCGAGGTATAGATGCCCGACTGGAAGTTGGGGATACCTTTTTGAATGACAGGTTCAAAGACAAGGATTTGAAATTCGATTTCATCCTTGCCAACCCGCCCTTCAACATAAGTGACTGGAGCGGCGAACTTTTGCGAGACGACAGCCGTTGGAAATACGGCGTTCCACCAGTAGGTAATGCCAACTATGCCTGGCTTCAGCACTTTGCCCACAAACTCAACCCAAGCGGCACTGCCGGGATTGTTCTTGCAAACGGGAGCATGAACAGCAATACAGGCGGTGAAGGGGAGATACGGAAGAATATGATCGAAGCAGGGTTGATAGATTGTATGGTTGCCCTTCCGTCACAGCTTTTCTACAATACCATGATTCCAGCCTGTCTCTGGTTTCTGGCACGGAACAAAACCAATCACAAATTCCGCGACCGCTCCAAGGAGATTCTCTTTATTGATACCCGCAAACTCGGCACAATGCTCAACCGCCGCAACCGTGAATTGACCGATGCCGATATAGCCCTCATCGCAGGCACCTACCATAGTTGGCGAAGCAAGGAAGGTGGATACGAAGACAAAGCAGGATTCTGTAAATCCGCCACGATTGATGAGGTGCGCAATAACAGTTACGTGCTCATGCCCGGACGTTACGTGGGTACAGAGGAAGAGATAGACGACGGCATTCCTTTTGATGACAAGATGAAAGTCCTCACAACTAAGCTGGCTGAGCAGTTTGCCAAAAGCTCGGAATTGGAGAAGACCATTCGGGAGAATCTCAAAGGGATTGGATATGAGTTTTAGGGAAGGCGAAACGATTGAATTTAAGAAAAGTCTTGCCTCCCTCAAAGACGGCTTGATTTCAATCTCGGCAATCCTCAATAAACATGGAGCAGGTGAACTGTGGTTTGGTGTTGCCCATGACGGCAAACCAACAGGTCTTGTTATAAATGAAAAGACACTCCGTGATATTTCGCAATCTATTGCAGCGCACATTGAACCCAGGATTTACCCCCAGATTACCCCGGAAACACTTAACGGAAAGACCTGTATTAAGATAACCTTTTCAGGGAAGGAAAAACCCTATTTTTCATACGGCAGGGCTTACATGCGCGTGGCCGATGAGGATAGACACCTCACCGCAAAAGAACTTGAAAACCTTATCCTTGCCAGAAACCGCGAGGCGCTCCGCTGGGATAATGAACCCTGCAAAATCTCCATCAAAGAACTTAATGAAAGGAAAATCAGGGCCTTTGTGAAGCGGGCCGGTCTGGTATGGGACAATGTCTCAAATGTACTGGAGAAACTGAGCCTTATGCAGGATGGACAATTGCTCAATGCGGCTCCTCTCTTTTTTGCCAAAAAACCTACACTTCAACTGCGCTGCGCTGTTTTTGCCTCAACGGATACGGCAACAATTATTGATCGTCACGATTTTACCGGCGACATTCTGGAGCTTATCGAAGAAGCGCAGAAATACATTCTCAAGAATATTCACATCGGCATGAAACTCGATGGCCTCTACCGCGTGGATGTGCCTGAAATTTCGGTGGCGGCTATGCGCGAGGCAATTATCAACGCCTTCTGCCATCGTGACTATCACGACCCGGACTATGTGCAAATAGCCATTTTCAAAGACCGTGTTGAAATCCGTAATCCCGGCAAGTTGTATGGTAACCTGACAATTGAGAAGATACGCAAAGGTAATGTGTCTCAGCGAAGAAATCCCCTCATTGCAGAATTGCTCCGCCGTATTCAGATGGTTGAGACCTGGGGACGAGGCATGCGCCTTATTCTTGCTGAGGAGCCAACCGTCCAATTCAGCGAAGTAGCCCATCTCTTTATCGCCAGTTTTGGCCGGCCCTCGTTTAATGGGGGCAAAGAAGGTAGTGCCCGTGAGGGTGCTATCAATAAAACGCCGGGGAAAACGCCGGGGAAAACGCCGGGGAAAATTATTGAGCTGCTTAAGACCAATCCTGGCTTGACCATACTGGAACTGGCTGAACACATGGGCAAATCAGAGAGCGCTGTGGAACGTGCAGTTAAGAAGCTTCGCGAGGCAGGCCAGTTAAAACGAGTCGGTCCGGCCAAAGGCGGGCACTGGGAGGTGGTGAAGTGAATTACCCTAACGCAGCCTTGAGATGTTGGGTCCAAGGAGAAATGAACAACCTCCTTTCCGGCAACCTGCGCCCCTGTCTTGTTCTGGTTTTTCCAATCCGGGATTCACTGCGCCCCGAATTGGCATGGCAAGCCATCAGGAAACGGCAAGTGCGTTATGCAATCGACCATGGACGGAAGCCTGAAGGGGATAGGGTATGAATTCTCATATTATGAACGCGGGGTGGGCTTATGTGCCCGCAAGTGATTATTGCGATAAAGTTACAGACGGAACTCATGACAGCCCCAAAAGATCTGAACAGGGAAAGTCTCTTGTCACATCAAAGCACATCAAAGGCAGCAGTATCGACTTCAATAGCACTTACTTAATCAGCACTGAAGACTTCAATAAAATAAATGAACGAAGTAAGGTTGACCAATGGGATGTCATTATTAGCATGATAGGCGAATACTGCGGTTTTTGCTATGTAGAGAAAAACCCGATAGTGGAGTATGCGGTAAAGAATGTGGGGATGTTCAAAGTCGGAGACCGGTTAAAGGCGTTGTGGCTCTATTACTACTTGAATTCAGGAATTGGCAAGGATGAATTAAATAATAATAGGGCTGGTACTTCACAACCGTACTTGACACTTGGGTCTTTACGGAACCTTCCCATCCTTGTTCCAGATCGCAAAGAAACAATGGAAAATGTTGTGGCCATCCTTTCCGCTCTGGATGATAAAATAGAACTCAACCGTCAGACCAATGCCACCCTGGAGACCATCGCGCAGGCCATCTTCAAGGAGTGGTTTGTCGATTTCAATTTCCCAAGTACACTCGTAGGGGCGGGTTCCAAACCCGCCCTCAAAAGGTCAATTCCGGAGGGGTGGCACGTCGGAACATTGACAGACATGATTGAACTAAATCCCAAAACATCATTGAAAAAGGGAGAAATAGCCAAATATGTTGAGATGAAGGATTTGTCCACCGGGAATGCAAGCATTAATAGTTTTATCGAAAGAGAGTTTTCGTCAGGGAGCAAATTCCAACAAGGGGACACACTACTTGCTCGAATCACACCCTGTCTTGAAAACGGGAAGACATGCTTTGTTGATTTTCTGGAAAAAGATGAATCCGGGTGGGGATCAACGGAATTCATTGTTATGAGAGGCCAAGGGTTTGTTTCTCCATATTTTGTATACTGCCTGGCCAAACAACAATCTTTTAGAGAGTTTGCCATCCAGTCAATGGTGGGATCGTCAGGCAGACAGCGCGTGGTTGAATCTATTCTTGCTGATTTCCCTATTATAATTCCTGATGAATTAACAATGGCAAAATATCATAGTATTGCAGAATCAATTTTTAGAAAAATAAAGGAATGCGCATATCAATCTAGGATTCTTGTCCAAATCCGCGACAACCTGTTGCCAAAGTTAATGAACGGGGAAATTGATGTCAGAGAAAGGGCAGGTTTGGAACCTGCCCCTATGACGACGATGGTATCGATGCCATATGAACCCACCCTTACGGTGAATATGCATGGGCACCATGAACAATAAACCAAAATCAAACCCCGCTGTTATCCATAACCGTCGTTCCGTCCGGTTGAAGGGTTATAATTATTCGAAAAACGGCGCCTATTTTGTCACCGTATGTACACACAATCGTGAATGTCTGTTTGGTGACATCGTCATAGGGGCGGGTTCCAAATCCGCCCACATGTCATTAAATGAATACGGAGAAATCGTAAAAAACGTGTGGGATGATTTAATAAATCACGTGACCGGCGTCGAATTGGATGTATTCGGCATAATGCCCAATCATATTCATGGGATTGTAACCATCAACGGGGCGGGTTTAGAACCCGCCCCTACAGGACAAATTGGGTTGTCGGAAATCATACGGCAATTAAAAACATTTTCCGCACGTCAAATTAACGTCAGACGACGCACACCCGGTGTTCCCCTTTGGCAACGCAATTATTACGAACATATCATTCGAAATGAAAAATCGTATGGTGAGATAGCCACCTACATTGCCAATAACCCGACACATTGGGAGATAGACCGGCTATATGTGAGGCCTAATACATGATCCTGTATGAATCCGAAATAGAACAAATTACCCTTGAGATTCTCCGCGATGAGAATCGATATGACGATATCCTCTATGGTCCCGACATCACCGCCGTAGGGGCGGGTTCCAAACCCGCCCTATTTAAACCCGAACGTGAACCTACCGAATTTGTCCTGCAAAACCGCCTACGGACAGCCATTGATCGCATCAACCCGACCATGCCCGCAGACGCGCGAGACGATGCCTTTAGGAAGGCCACTCGCACCACCTTTACGACCGTCATTGATAACAACGAGGCATTTCACAATCTTCTCACTAACGGCGTAGATGTCAAGTTTGGCATTGGCGAAGGTAAATCAAAAAGTGACAAGGTCAGACTCATCGACTTTGATAACCCGGAAAACAATGAATTTATAGCCGTCAATCAATTTACGGTCCTCGAAAATCACAACAACAAGCGGCCCGATATTGTCATCTTCATCAACGGTCTTCCCATTGTCGTGATGGAACTGAAAAATCCTGCCGATGAGAATGCCGACGTGCAGGCAGCTTTCAGCCAACTCCAGACTTATCGGCAGCTCATCCCGTCGCTCTTTGCCTATAATGCTTTTCTCATTATCAGTGACGGCTGGTTTGCGAAGATCGGTACCATCTCCAGCGACTACTCACGTTTCGTGGACTGGAAGAGCGCCGACGGCAGGACCATAGTAGACGCCAAACATCAGTCCGAACTTGAGCCCATGATAAAGGGACTTCTTAATAAAGCAACCCTTCTTGATGCGATCCGTCACTTCATTGTCTTTGAAAAGACCAAAGAGGCAACCATCAAAAAGATTGCCGCCTATCATCAGTATTATGCCGTCAACCGGGCCATTACTTCCACCATTCGTGCTTCTGTGGCGCCGGGGTCCTTTGTGGCTGAGCATCCCGCAGAGTATGGCTTTCCAAGTGTTGACGAGCAGGCCCAGGGTGACAAGCGGGCAGGTGTTGTCTGGCATACACAGGGCAGCGGCAAAAGCCTTTCTATGGTCTTTTACGCGGGTAAACTCGTGCTGGCGGAAGAGATGAACAACCCCACCATTGTGGTGCTCACTGACCGGAACGATCTTGACCAGCAGTTATTTGAGACCTTCGGCAATTGTCAGCAGCTTCTCCGCCAGACCCCAACTCAGGCGGCCAACCGTGATGACCTTCGAAGGCTTTTGTCTGTGGCATCCGGCGGCATTATCTTTACCACTATCCAGAAGTTCCTGCCTGAAGAGAAAGGCGGGACTTATCCCCTCCTCACTGACCGGCGCAACATCGTCGTTATTGCTGACGAAGCCCACCGGAGCCAGTACGATTTTATTGACGGTTTTGCCAGACATATGCGCGATGCCCTTCCAAATGCCTCCTTTATCGGATTTACCGGTACTCCTCTTGAAAAGGAGGACAAGAATACCCAGGCTGTTTTCGGTAATTACATTGACATCTACGATATCCAGCAGGCTGTGGAAGATGGGGCAACCGTACCCATTTATTATGAGAGTCGTCTTGCACGGGTTAACCTCTCAGAGTCTGACCGCAAGATACTTGATGAACGTGTGGAAGAGGTGACTGAAGACGACGAGTTAACAGAACGGCAGAAACGCTTTGTGAAATGGGCAAGCAAAGAAGCTGTTGTGGGTAGTGCAGACAGGCTGAAACAGGTTGCTGCCGATCTGGTCAAGCACTTTGAAGGACGGCTCGGTGCTTCCGAAGGCAAAGGTATGATTGTCTGCATGAGCCGCAGAATCTGTGTTGGCTTGTATGGCGAGATCATCAAATTGAGGCCCCACTGGCACAATTCAGAGAATGACAAAGGCGCAATCAAGGTAATTATGACGGGGTCTGCAAGTGATCCCCTTGACTGGCAGGAACATATCCGTAATAAAGAACGCCGCAAGGCAATCGGCAACAGGCTGAAAGACCCTAAGGACCCGCTGAAGCTCGTTATTGTCCGCGATATGTGGCTCACAGGTTTTGATGTGCCATGCCTCCATACCATGTATGTAGACAAACCCATGAACGGACACAACCTGATGCAGGCCATTGCCCGCGTCAACCGTGTCTTTGGCGATAAGAAAGGCGGTCTGGTAGTTGATTATATCGGTATTGCCCAGGACCTGAAGAACGCGCTGGCCAACTATACAGCGAGTAAAGGCAGGGGCGAGATTGCTTACGACCTGGAAGAGGCAGTTGCCAGGATGCAAGAGTTGTACGAGATTACGGTCGATATGTTCGACAGTTTTGCCTATCGCCGCTATTTTACTCTGGAACCCAAGGGAAAATTGGAATTTATTCTCGATGCCGCAAATTACATTGAAGAACTGACTGGAGAAAAAGAGGGCAAAGTTGTCCGTAATGGGAGAGAGCGTTTTAAGGAAAACGTTGTTCGCCTCCAGCAGGCTTTCGGCCTTGCCGTACCACATCCTAAGGCCATAGAAATCCGCGATGATCTGGCCTTGTTCCAGGCTATCAAAGCCCGTTTTGCCAAGTTTGATGACCAGACCAGAACTAGGACTAATCAGGAAATCGAGACAGCTATCAGGCAGATTATAAATGACGCCATTATCTCAGAGGAAGTGGTTGATGTTTTCGATGCCGCCGGTATCAAGAAACCGGACATCTCAATCCTCTCCGACGAGTTTTTGGTCGAGATTCAGGGAATGAAGCGGCAAAACCTCGCACTGGAACTGCTCAAGCGACTCCTCAATGACGAGGTCAAAATCCGCGGAAAAACAAATCTTGTGCAGGGCCGCAAGTTTTCCGAAATGCTTGCCGATGCTGTCAAGCGGTACCAGAGCGGGCTGATTGATTCGGCAAAGATGATTGATGAACTGATTCGGCTGGCGAAAGATATTAGAGAGGCCGATAAGCGCGGCGAAAAGATGAATCTGCGGACCGATGAGTTAGCCTTCTATGATGCCCTTGCCGACAACCCCACTGCCGAAGCTGTGCTTGGCGACTACACACTCAAACTGATTGCCCATGAGCTTGTGGAAACCGTGCAGAAAAATACCTCAATTGACTGGCAGGTAAAAGAGAGCGTCCAGGCAAAACTACGGGTCTTGGTAAAGCGGATATTGAGAAAATATAAATACCCGCCCGACGATCCGTCAACAGGAGAATATACGGTTTCGGTTACCAAAGTGCTGGATCAGGCGGGAATGCTATCGGATTTCTGGAGCAAAAAGGAAGTAATGGCAGCGCTTAGTTGAAAAAGATGTTATGTCTGATACGGGATATTGATGATACTCGGCAAAATAGATAATTCGGGGCGATTGGGGTCGGACCAAACCCTTTAAAAACAGTTTTGAGTTCTAAGTTTTGGGTTTTGAATTAAATAATTTGAAGGCAATTTGTAACA
This sequence comes from uncultured Syntrophorhabdaceae bacterium, assembly GCA_964393225.1. GTDB lineage: Bacteria > Desulfobacterota > Syntrophorhabdia > Syntrophorhabdales > Syntrophorhabdaceae > MWEV01. The sequence continues at coordinate 879 of CAYMTB010000028.1, read as the reverse complement.
AAAGGGTTCGATGTGGACGTGGTGATGAGTAAATTAGTAAACTACAAACGGTCCTCTGATTATGTATCGGAAGATTTCTCTGACACAGTGTCGGAGAAATCTGAAATCTCAGGAAGGTCAACAATGACGATGTTTCGCACGATTTCACTTTTGAAACTTTCTTCTGAGGAACTCTCCGACCCGACCCATCCCGTCAGCATCGCTATGGTAAAAATGCGTGATATTACCGGAATACGCATTGTGGAGGGAAAGAAATGAAATCTCTTTTATCAACTGTCGAATATAAGAAATTTTTAATAGAGATCAAAGAGCGCATTCATAAAGCCCAGTATGATGCCCTTAAGGCTGTAAATAAAGAGCTTATAGATCTCTATTGGGACATAGGCAAGTCAATAGTAGTAAAGCAAAATAGGTTTGGCTGGGGTAAGGCAATTGTTGAGACCCTGGCTAAAGACCTGCAAAAAGAGTTTCCTGGGGTACAAGGGTTTTCCAGCGCAAAACTCCGGAGAACGAGAAATTTTTATCTCACTTATCATCCGAATGAAAAACTCGCACCAATGGTGAGAGAAACGATTCACCCCGAGGCAAGTTTTGCGGTGTAAAATCCGAGGGGCAATCAGTTGGACAAAAAGCTGCCTCGCGAACTTAGAAAATACCTGCCGTCTCCCGAAGAGATGATTGAGAGAATAAAATATCTGGAATAACAATAATCCCAGATATGTCGTTAGAAGCGGTGCCGTGGTAGTTGCTCGTGGACTGACCTCGCAATTAAACCGCCCCGGAGCAAACCGTCGAGAGGCGCAGAGGATCGGGATTAAGGATTAAAGGGGTAAAGGATTTCGGATGATTGGAAGGTTGGATGTTTGGATGATTAGCTAA
>CAYMTB010000027.1:0-20998 GCA_964393225.1 uncultured Syntrophorhabdaceae bacterium | reverse complement strand
CTTATGCCCAGACCATCCCTTATACGGTCAAGGCATCCATTGACTTTGAATCCTCTGGGGTCATTATAGATTCTCCTGTGGTCTATTTCGGAAGGAGCACCAAAGAGGTCTTGAAGAACCTCATTAAATACGGCAAAACCCTGAAGAAAAATAAAAAAGAGGTTGAAAAGGCCTTCGACATCGCCATGGAGTGTCAGGAGACGTTTTATAAAAAATGTCAGGAGGCTGGCTTACAGTACCTTTCAAATCTTAACGAAAATGACAAAGTGATGGTCGTAATCGGCAGACCATACAACAGTGTTGATCCGGGCGCCAATCTGAACATTAACAAAAAACTGATAGACCTCGGCGTAAAACCAGTGCCTTTGGACATGCTGCCATTAATGGAGGGTGTAGAAACCGACGAAGACTTAAAGGATATGTATTGGGGTTATGGGCAGAAGATTTTACGGGCGGCAAAGCTTTCCAGAGACCGCGATAATTTTTACGGTATATATATTACAAACTTCGGCTGCGGCCCCGATTCATTCATTACCCACTTCTTTAAAAAGATAATGAAAGGCAAGCCGTTTCTCCAGCTTGAAATTGATGAACACAGCGCTGACGCGGGTGTTGTTACAAGGCTGGAGGCATTTCTTGACAGTATAAAGAATGCAAAAAAACAAACGGCACCAATACGAAAAAAGGTAACAAGATTTAGCACTGATAGCATAAGGAGAAAAATATATATTCCCCCCATGTGTGACCACTCCCTTACCCTCGCAAGCGCTTTCAGGGGCTGCGGGGTGGATGCCGAGGTCATGGAGGTATCAGATGAATCTACTGTCTACTGGGGCAGAAAATTTACGACAGGCAAAGAGTGCTACCCCTGTATTCTTACAACAGGCGACATGCTGAAAGTCGTTAAAAAAGAAGGTTTTGACCCTGATAAGAGTGCATTTTTTATGCCGTCTGGAGGGGGACCGTGCAGGTTCGGACAATATCATAGGTTCCACAGACTGGTCCTTGATGAAATGGGTTTTGAGAATGTTCCCATATATGCGCCGAACCAGGACTACAGGTTCTATAATGAACTTAATATCCTTGGAGATAAATTTCCCAGGTTGGCATGGAGATCTATTGTAGCTACCGATCTCGTCATGAAGATGCTCCATGAGATAAGGCCTTGCGAAGAGACTAAAGGAGAAACGGACAGGGTATACAATGAAGCGCTTGCACAGATATCAGAGTCAACAGAGAAGAATGGTAACAGTATTTTTGAAGTTCTTGAAGACATAGTTAACAAATTCATCGGCATAAAAAGAAACGATGTGCAAAGACCTGTAGTTGGTGTAGTCGGCGAGATTTACATACGGTCCAATCGTTTCAGCAACAATGACCTGGTGAGAAAAATTGAGGAGTTTGGCGGTCAAGTATGGCTTGCGCCGTTTTCCGAATGGATTACCTATGTAAATTATATACACAGGTCAAAGAGTCTGAAGCTTGACAGTTTTAATAACTTGTTAAAATTTTTGATTACAGAGCATATTCAGATGAAAGATGAGCGCAGGATGGAAAAGGTCTTCAAAAAATATTTGAAATACGGCGAAGAACCAATGGTAAAAGAAATTATTAAAAAGGCAAGCCCTTATCTCCACGTGAGCTTTGAGGGAGAAGCCATACTAAGCGTTGGAAAATCAGTCGATTTTCTTGATAAAGGTGTTTCGGGTATTGTAAATGCAATGCCCTTTACCTGTATGCCGGGAACAATATCAAGTGCCCTGATGAAGCTGGTTCAAAAGAAATATGATGTGCCGGTTATTAATGTGGCCTATGATGGCCAGGGCACTACAAACATAACTACACGCATCGAAGCATTTATGCATCAGGTAAAAGAACATTCCCAGAAAATACGTTAATTTTTATCCTGGAAAATACCCATATTTCTGAATTTATCGTATCTTTGCTGCTTTAACTCATCTTGTGAAAAACTCATAAGCTCTTTCAAATGCCTTGATAGAAGTTCTTTTGTATTTGAAAAAGTTTGCTGCCAGTTCCTGTGGGCTCCTCCGAAAGGTTCTTTAATGATTTCATCTATTACTTTAAGCTTGTACAGGTCATGCGAAGTCGGCTTAAGTGCATCTGCAGCAAGGGGCCCTTTTGAACCGTCTCTCCAGAGGATTGCCGCACAGCCTTCGGGTGATATGACTGAATAGGTAGCATTCTCCAGCATGAGTATTTTATTTCCTACGCCTATTGCCAGTGCTCCCCCGCTCCCGCCTTCTCCGATAACAACAGTAATAACTGGAACGGCCAGAGAAAACATAAAAAGAATGCTTGATGCAATGGCCTCTGCCTGACCCCTCTCCTCTGCGCCCACGCCTGGAAAGGCGCCGGGCGTATCAATGAAGGTTATTAAAGGTTTCCCCCATCTGTTGGCCATATCCATAACCCTCACAGCCTTTCTGTAGCCGTCCGGATGGGCCATGCCAAAGTTCCTGTATGCCATTTCCCTAACGTTTTTCCCTTTCTGCTGTCCCACAACGGCAAAGCTTATATCTTCAAAACTCGCAAAACCGGCTACAATGGCAGGATCATCCTTAAACTTTCTATCCCCGTGAAATTCGGTAAAATCAGTAAATATATTATTTATATAGTCAAGTGTATGCGGCCTGTCCAGATGCCTTGATATCTGCAGTCTTTGCCAGTTTGTCAGATCACTGTATATCTCCTTTTCAAGTTTAGAGATTTTTTTTGACAATGCGGCAATTTCCTTAGTATGATGTGGATCGCTGATGCCGTAAAATCTTTCAATCTCAAGCATCCTTCTTTCTAAAGGTTCGAGCTTCTTCTCAAAATCAAGATAGTATCTCATCTGTTACCTCATTATATTTGATTCCTTCAGGGAAATGTTTCAGCAGAATATGAAGTTTATTGTGATCGATTCTCATATCCGGAATATTTATCATGCTCTTCTCTCCGTTGAGTCGAAGTTCAATTGATACCTTTGATTTCCCTTTGATGCTGAAAAGCACGTCTTTCAGTTTTTTCAGGTCATCTTTTTTGAAGATTTCGCAGTTAACTTCGATAGTCACCATCTTATCCATTTCACGGGTCATGTCTTCAAGGAGTGTTATATTTTTTGCCCTTATCTTGGCTGTCCCATCCTCTAATTTTTCCACCGATCCATTCACAACAAGAGGCTTATCGCTTTTGAGGGTAGAGATATTTTTAGATAGCAAGTCAGGAAAAATAATAGCTTCAATAATTCCTTTTGTATCTTCAAGGGTGATATAGGCCATGCGGTCACCCTTTTTTGTGGTAACCTCCCTGTAGCTATTCACTATTCCTACAAAATCAATATCTTCAGTTATATCAGATTCTTTAATATTCTGGCTGTCATAACCGGTTACCTGTCTTATAATGCGTTCATAGGGTTTCAGGGGGTGCTGGCTGAAATAAAAACCGAAGGCCTCTTTTTCACCTTTAAGTATTTCGTCATGCGTGAGTTCTTCCATATCGGGTATATTGATTGTATCATTGACAGCAAACTGTTCACCGAACATATCCATCTGATCGTAACCGTTTTTTCCATCCTTTTTCTGGGGTTTATCAGATTTTTCATGTATCACATAAAGGGCCTGGGACCTTTTTAGCCCCATAGCATCGAAACAACCTGACTTTGCAAGGCTTTCAAGCACTTTTTTATTCACCTTTCTTGATTCGATTATGCTTAAAAACTGTGCGAAAGAACTGAATCCCCCCGATTCTTCCCTTAAAGAAAGTATCAGGTCGATAGCTGCATCTCCAACATTCTTGATACCTGATAAGCCATACCGTATCTTTTTGTTGCCCAGAATAGAGAATGGCTTATTGCTTTCGTTAATATCCGGCGGCAGTATCTCGACACCCGATTCCCTGCATTCCGTAACATATTTAATCAGCTTGTCAGTGTCATTTACTTCGCCCGTAAGCATCGCAGAGGTATAATGGGTATAGTAATGCGCCTTTAGATAGGCCGTTTGATATGCGATAAGACCATATGCCGTGCTGTGTGATTTATTAAAGCCATACTCGCCAAACCGTAAAATGACACTATAAATCTTTTCAGCCACATTCGGTATGACACCGTTGGATACGGCGCCGCTTACGAACTGTTCCTTATATTTCTGGAGCACTTCCGGGGTCTTTTTACTCATTGCCTTTCTCAGGGCATCGGCATCTTTTAAAGAGAATCCGGCAAGTTTTGATGCAATCTTCATAATCTGTTCCTGGTAAATAATGACGCCGTAGGTATCTTTCAATATTTCCTCAAGCATCGGCGTTTCGTATTTAACCAGAGAAGGGTTATCCTTTCTCTTTATAAAATCTTCGACCATACCACTCTTTAACGGGCCGGGCCTGTAAAGTGCTATAAGGGGCATGATATCTTCAAACTTTGACGGCTTGAGTTTTGTAAGCAAATCTCTCATACCCCTGCTTTCAAGCTGGAACACACCCGATGTATCACCCGAGGAAAGCAGCTCGTATGTTTTTGTGTCATCTAAAGGGATCTTTGTAATATCGACGTTTATGCCTTCAGATTTTAACATTTTCAGCACATTATCTATAAGTGTAAGGGTTTCCAATCCAAGAAAATCAATCTTGATTAGCCCTATTTTTTCAATGGTTTTCATCGGGTACTGGGTAACTGTTTCGCCTTTCTGCCCTTTGTATAACGGAAGGTGTTCGGTGAGGTGTTTGTTTGAAATGACTATCCCTGCTGCATGGGTTGATGCGTGACGCGCAAGACCTTCGAGTACGATGGCGTTATCGAGAAGTTCTTTAATTTTGTCATCATTCAGGTATAATTCTTTAAGCTGCGGTTCTTCCTCTATTGAGCTTTTAATACCCGTATTTGCATCAGGGATCAGTTTTGCGATCTTGTCCACTTCCGCATAAGGCATTCCCAGCGCCCTTCCAACATCCCTCACAGCGGCCTTTGATTTCATGGTTCCAAAGGTAATGATCTGGGCTACGTTATCTTTTCCATATTTTTCTGTCACATACCTGATTACATCGTCCCTGCCGTCCTTACAGAAATCAATGTCAATGTCAGGCATGCTGATTCTCTCCGGATTCAGGAATCTCTCGAAGATGAGGTCATATTTTATAGGGTCAATGTCGGTTATGCCAAGGCAGTATGCTATAAGGCTCCCGGCAGCAGAACCCCGTCCAGGTCCCACAGGAATACCGTGCGTTTTCGCATAGTTGATAAAATCTGCTACAATCAAAAAATAGCCTGCAAAACGTGAACTTTTGATTACATCAATCTCGTAATGGAGCCTTTCACTGTATTTTTCAGGCAAATCCCCGGAAAAACCAGGATAGGATGCTTTGATGGTATCGGTCCTCTTATTGAAACCATCTACGCATAACTCCTCAAAATAGTCATTCAATGTCAGGTTGTTTGGTTGCGTGAATTCGGGGAAATGGTATGTGCCTTCACTTATGCTGACGTTGCACATCTCCGCGACTTTTACCGTGTTGGATAGGGCTTCGGGATATTGCGAAAAGGCGCGTTCAAATTCATCGGGTGATTTGAAATAAAATTCTTCAGTTGTAAATCTGAGTCTATTCTGGTCGTTTATCGTTTTCCCTGTCTGTATGCAAAGAAGCAGTTCATGTGCCTTTGCCTCTTCCTTCCGCAAGTAATGGCAATCATTCGTGGCTACGATTGGGATTCCGTAGTGCTTCGATAAGCTGATAAGGCCCTCATTTATCTTTTTCTGCTCAACAAGACCGTTATCCTGGAGTTCGAAGAAGAGGCGGTCTCCAAACATGGAATAGTATTCTTCTATCGTATCCTTTGTTTTTTTCTCATCATCTTTAAGGATTGAGTTCGGAATCTCACCTTTGATGCAGGCAGTCAGACAGATAAGACCCTCGTTGTATGTTTTTAATAACTCCTTATCAATCCTCGGTACATAGTAAAAACCTTCAAGCTGGGCAAGGCTCATAAGTTTTATCAGATTTTTGTATCCCTGGTTGTTCATGGAAAGGAGGATCACGTGATAGGCATTATCCACACCCCTTATTCCTTTTTTATCAAAGCGGGATTTCGGGGCAATATATGCTTCACAACCAAGTATGGGCTTCATGCCGAATTCTTTAGCTGCAAAGTAAAAATCAGCGACACCGAACATGTTCCCATGGTCTGTAATTGCACAGGCATTCATCTTATAGGAACTGGCAAGGTTAAAAAGCTGATCGAACCGAATAGCACCGTCTAATAGACTGAACTGCGTATGTAAATGCAGATGGACAAATTCTTTCATATTTTACAACCGATTGAACTATTTTCAGAGACATGGAGTTCTGAATTTGAAATTTGGAATTTGAAATTTGGAATCAACATTTTCATTCCCACTCGATTGTGCTTGGCGGTTTTGAGGATATATCATAGACTACCCTGTTAACCCCGGGTACCTCATTAATGATTCTCCGCGCCATCCTGTCAAGTACTTCATAAGGAATTTTTGCCCAGTCAGCGGTCATTGCATCTTCACTCTCAACAATCCGCAATGCAATCACACCGGCATATGTCCGTTCGTCACCCATTACTCCAACGGTATTTACGGGTATCAATATGGCGAACGATTGCCAGATATGACGGAATTTTTCGTTTCTTTCCACTTCTTCTCTTACAATACTGTCAGCATCTTTCAGGATTGCAAGCCTCTCCCTGGTCACATCACCGATAATCCTGATAGCAAGTCCCGGACCTGGGAAAGGTTGTCTGTAAACGATATTGTCGGTCAACCCAAGTTCTTTTCCCACTACTCTCACTTCATCCTTAAAGAGTTCCCTCAAAGGCTCCAATAGTTTCATCTTCATCTTCTTGGGAAGACCGCCAACATTGTGATGGCTCTTGATTGTTGCTGATGGACCCTTAAAAGAGGTGCTTTCAATAACATCTGGGTATAAAGTCCCCTGGGCAAGGTATTGCATATTGCCGATTCCCGACGCTTCTTCTTCGAATATTTTGATAAAGAGTCTTCCAATGATCTTCCTTTTCTTTTCCGGGTCTCTTACCCCTTTGAGGGCAGCAAGAAATTTTTCTTCTGCATCCACATATTTCAAATTAATATTAAGCTTACCCTTAAAGATATCAAGGACCTCTTCGGCTTCATTCTTCCTCAGTACCCCGTTATTCACAAAGACGCAGAGAAGATTGTCCCCAATTGCCTTGTGGATGAGGGTTGCAACAACAGAGGAATCCACGCCGCCGCTCAATGCGCAGAGCACCTTGTTATTTCCAACTTCTGCACGGATCTTCTCAATTGCTAATTCCACAAAAGACCTTGGCGAAAACAACCCCTTTACCTTACAGATGTTATACAGGAAATTTTTTAATATCCGCTTTCCCTTCAGCGTATGATGTACTTCCGGATGGAACTGGACACCATAGATTTTACTATCTGTTTTTTTAATTGCAGCATAGGGGGAATTATCTGAATGTGCCAGGATTTTAAACCCTTCAGGCATGTGGAAGATTCTGTCCTGATGGCTCATCCATATAACATCGCCATCCTTGACGCCTTTAAAAAGTCCGTCCGGATCATCAAGGAAAATGTGCGCCTTACCATACTCCCTCTTTATTGATTTGTCGATCTCACCGCCGAAAAACTTTGTCATCAATTGCAAACCGTAGCATATGCCGAGAATAGGTATCTTAAGAGTGAATATCTTTTCTTCACAGACAGGTGCATCTATTTCGGTAACGCTCCGAGGCCCTCCGGAAAGGATAATCCCTTTTGGACTGAACGCTTTTATCTTTTCAAGACTCATATTATATGGATATATTTCACAGTAAACACCGAGTTCACGCACCTTTCTTGCTATCAATTGCGTATATTGCGAACCGAAATCCAGGATAAGAACCGTTTCTTTATGATAATCCATAGATCCTCACTCAATCCTGTAGTTAGGTGCTTCCTTGGTGATTATAACGTCGTGGACATGGCTTTCCCTTAAACCGGCAGATGTTATCCTTATAAAGCGGCCGTTTTCCTGAAGCTCTTTGAGGTTTCGGCAGCCCACATATCCCATCCCTGCCTTAATCCCGCCTATAAGCTGGTTGATGCATACCGAGAGTGAGCCTCTGTATGGAACCCTGCCTTCTATACCTTCCGGTACAATCTTTGATTCAATTTCATTTTCATCAATGCAGTATCTGTCTCTCGTTTTGCCTTCCTTCATGGCTTCAAGTGAACCCATCCCTCTGTAAACTTTATATGTCCTGCCCTGATACAGAACCATTTCACCCGGTGATTCATCGGCACCTGCAAAGAGGTTTCCAATCATGACCGTGTCAGCGCCTGCAGCAAGGGCCTTTGTTATATCACCGGAAAATTTTATGCCGCCGTCGGCGATAATAGGGATTCCATGTTTTTTAGCAGATTTTGAAACTTCAAATATTGCGGTTATCTGGGGCATTCCGATTCCCGCAATGATCCTGGTGGTACATATTGAACCTGGTCCAACCCCGATTTTCACACCATCACATCCGGCCTTAATGAGGGCCTCGCAGCCCTCTTTTGTTGCAATATTTCCAGCAATTAGCTGCACATCCTTAAAGTTTTTCTTTATCTCTCTCACAGATTCAATCACATTTTGTGAATGACCGTGCGCTGTGTCAATGGCAATCACGTCACAACCGGCTCTCAACAATGCTTCAACCCTTGCATCCCTGTCTTTCGCTACACCAACTGCCGCACCAACACGGAGTCTGCCAAAATGGTCCTTGCACGAGTAAGGGAATTTTCTCATCTTTTCAATGTCTTTGATTGTTATTAATCCCCTGAGATTAAAGTCATCGTCAACTACGAGCAACTTTTCTATCTTGTGTTTATGCAACATCTTTTTTGATTCTTCGAGACTGATTCCTTCTTTAACAGTGACAAGATTTTCCTTCGTCATCACATTCTCAACTTTTTCTTCAAAATTCGTCTCAAACCTTAAATCCCTGTTTGTTATGATACCTGCAAGCTTACCCCCCCTTGTAACCGGTATGCCTGAAATTCTATATCTTGCCATCAGGTCCAGAACATCTTTGATCTTGCGATCAGGAGATATCGTTATTGGATCAACAATCATACCGCTCTCAGATTTTTTAACCTTTTCCACTTCCTGGGCCTGTTCCTCAATGCCCATGTTCCTGTGGATAATCCCTATACCGCCTTCCTGGGCGATGCATATTGCAGTTTTAGCCTCGGTGACCGTATCCATGGCCGCGCTTAGAAGGGGTATATTCAATTTTATAGTGTTCGTAAGGTATGTCGATACATCGATATCTTTTGGCATTATGCTGCTGAGGGACGGAAGCAGGAGGACATCATCAAATGTAAGTCCTTCCCTGATATTGTCTTCTACCATAATATGCTCCTTTTAATGTTCTAAAATATTATAATGTAGACCTTTTTATCGAAGCGGCGTGGCAACCTAAGTCAATTTTTACCGAGAATGCTTTTGGCTTGCCATTTTATATTGGATTAGTATAATGCATAGGGTTAAAATAATCAAAGAGATTTTCATGGACAAACCAACAGTCACAGTAGGCAGCCTCAGCACCTCAATTGCTACAGACGCCGGTACCATTCATGCAGTCTGTAATGTCGATTTTGACATTAAAAAAGGTGAAATATTCGGTCTTGTCGGGGAGAGCGGCTGCGGAAAGACAATGACAGCCCTCTCAATAATGAGACTTGTTCCGGCTCCGGGCAGAATTATGAATGGGGAGATAATCTTTGAAGGCCATAATCTCGTCGGGTTTTCTGAAAAAGAGATGGAACAGATAAGGGGCAGCAAGATAGGAATGATATTCCAGGAACCCATGACCGCGCTGAATCCAGTTATACGGATAGGGGAACAGATTGCTGAAACAATAAGAATCCACCGTGATATAAGCAATAATGAAGTAAAGGACAGGACCTTAAAGCTTTTAAAACAGGTAGGGTTTGACGAGCCGGAAAAGAAATATACCCAGTATCCTCATCAGCTGAGCGGCGGCCAGCGGCAAAGGGTGCTCATTGCCATAGCAATATCATGCAACCCTTCGCTGGTTATAGCCGACGAGCCCACAACGGCCCTGGATGTTGCCACAGAGTCACAGATACTTTGTCTGCTCAATGAATTGATTGCCGAATATGGCATGTCCATGCTTTTTATTACCCATAATCTTAATATCATCAGAAAATTGGCCCGGAGAATCGGCATCATGTACGCGGGAAGACTATTGGAGCAAAATTATGTAGATGACTTCTTTGAAAATCCCCTCCACCCCTACAGCAGGGGATTGGTAGATTCTATATTCGGGCTTTCAGGAACGGAAAAACGGCTCAAGACTATACCGGGCGTTGTTCCGAGATTATCGGAAATGCCGGAAGGGTGTAAATTTCACCCGCGATGTACTCAGGTGATGCCTCAATGCAAAGAAAATGAACCACCAATGTTTCACAAAGGAAATGACAAATGGGTGAAGTGCTTTCTGTATCAGGACTGAAAAAGACATACGAAGTAAAAAAATCGGCCTTTTCGTACAAAAAAGAGGTTGTCAATGCGGTAAACGGTGTCTCTTTCACATTAGAGCGGGGGCGGACACTCGGCATTGTAGGTGAAAGCGGCTCAGGGAAGAGCACGCTTGCGAGGTGTATACTGCTCCTCGAAAAACCCGACTGCGGCAGCATCGTCTTTTCAGGCGTCAATCTGACCGGGATAACTCACAAACACTTAAAAATACTCAGAAAAGATATGCAGATAATATTTCAGGACCCTTATTCGTCGCTGAATCCAAGGGTAAAGGTCTACGATGCCATAGCTGAACCCGTTTTATTCCATAAAATTGCCGAAAATAATCAAGTAAAAGAACTCGTTACGGAAACCTTAAAAAGTGTCGGTATCAGTGAAGATTTTTTTCATAAATATCCACATGAAATGAGCGGCGGCCAGAGACAGAGGGTGGCTATCGGAAGGGCCCTTGCAGTAAATCCTGCACTTATCGTAGCTGACGAGCCCGTATCTTCCCTTGATGTATCTATTCAGGCCCAGATCATCAATCTTTTCATGGACATCAAGGAGAGCACAAAAATCTCAATGCTCTTCGTGTCACACGACCTTAACGTGGTAAGATTCGTATCAGACGAGATTATCGTAATGTATAAAGGAAGAGTTGTTGAATCCGGGAAAACGGATGAGGTCTTTTACCAGCCTTTACACCCTTATACTCATATGCTCATTGATTCAATAAAGGGGGGATTTTTAAACAGGGCAGGGGATGATGCACGGGCAACAGGGGGATGCGCGTATTACCCGAGGTGTGACCGGCGAAAACCTTTGTGCGCCGAAAAATCACCCGAATTGAGGGGCGACAAAGAGCACATGGTTGCATGCCTGTGTCAGGGTTGAATGGGGAAGGCGGAATCCAGAACCTATATTCTGTTACATTGTGAGAATTTTAAGTATTGCCTTTTTGTATTTTTCGAAGTCCCCCAGATTTTTGTGCAGAATTGAGACCACTATTACGGGATCTATTTTTTCATATTGATGTACAATTACGTTTCTGAATTTAGCCATTTTTTCCATTGTCTTGCAAAGCTCTTTACTGATAACCTTGTTCTCCATCAGCACCTTGAAGGTATCGGCATAACCCGTTGGTAATCTCATGTTTTTATCGGAAATAAGATGGTTAGCAACATCTATACATATTTCAATAAGCATCTGTAATGTTCTTTCAACAATTCTTTGTGTTTTCCAATTATTATCATATGTTGCAACAGAAACACTGGAATATTCATTAATTTGGTTAATATAAACCTCTATCTCGGCAAGTTTTCGTCCTACCAATAACTTATCGACCAATCCCATACCTTCTATTAAGAATATTCTCTTCTTTTATGGAAAAATCAAAGTATTTTCTCATGTTAACAGATTCATATTTATGTCTAAGGAAGGGTTCTTTATCAAAAAGAACCCTTCTGTTTTGCAGAATCCGTCCTGTCAGGCTAATTGGCGATTTGTTCAAAATAATTAAATCAACCTCATCTGTGCCAAGGACGCCGGTTATTTTGCCAAATAAATCAAGATAATCAAATATTTTTATGTTTTTTACGAAAATTGCAATGTCAACATCGCTTAAAGGGCTTCTTCTTTTTCTTAGCAATCCACCAAAAAGATAGGCAAAACTTATATTGGATTCCTTCATCAGAATGTCAGACAAAAGATGCATTTTTTGATGGATGTTTTCAGGAAGTCGTTTAAACCGTATCATAATTAAAGAGAATAATAGCCTTTTACCTCTTTGTCAATGGTAAAGAAGCAGCAATTCTCCTTGAACAAGCAAGACGAGATATAGTAGTGTTTAAACCATTCAAAAATCATGAAGCCATTCAACTGCAAAGAATTTTTTAAGGATCAGAATAATTATTATCTCCTCTACATTCTGTTTCTTTACACTTATGTTACGTACTACCTCGTACAGTGGCCTATTTTTGCGGGAGACACTGATTTATGGTACCACCTGAACGGCGGCAGATATATTCTCGAACACGGCGTCATACCGAAAGACAGCAGCTTTTTTTCCTTTATAACGCCGCCGCGTGAATGGGTTGATTATTACTGGCTGTTTCAGGTCATTGTATTTAAGATATATTCCTTCTCGGGTTATTATGGACTTGTTTTTTTAAGGGCTCTGTTATTCCTTATACTGATATCGCTGGTACTTGCCTTCTTTCTGAAAAAAAGCCGGGACAATAAACCATACCTGTATATTATGGTTTTATTTTCTCTCTTCGTTCTGCTGCTTCTGCCCAGGTATTTTCTTATCAGACCGCACATATTTTCTTATCTTTTTATATGCCTTTTCATATATATACTTGAATTTAAACCGAAAATGGTAATTTACCTGCCTGTGCTTGCCGTATTATGGACAAATATACACGGAATTGAATATCCCGTGATGCTTTTGATTATATTATCCTATATGATTGAGTTCTTCGTCAGTCATATAAGGAAGAAAACGCATGTTAATAAAAAAGAACTGTTTTTCGTTATTCCTCTAATCCTGTCAGTAGCCGCTGTTTTTTGTACCCCTCATGGAATTCAGCTTACGTGGGTTCCTTTTATACCTACGGGGTTTGCATCGCTTTATATCCGGGAGATTCAGCATATAGAGCCGGAAGAACTCTTTTCATTCCAAATTATTAAAATGGCAATTGCATATAAAACGGTTTTTAATGTTTTATTTTTCGCTTCGTGCGTGGCAGCCATAGTCAACCTTTTCAGCAAGAATAGAAGGATAGGATACTTGCTTATGTTCGCAGGCGGGGTTGTCCTTCTTACAAAGGCAAACCGTTTCCGGTATGAATGCGCATTGCTTTCACTGCCCGTTCTTAAAGACTTTCTGCTGCTGCTTCCAACAGTTTCTATAAAAAATAAAATCCTCAAGTTACTCGGCATTATTCTGGTTGTGCTTGTCATGATAATTCCCGCCATAAACATAAGAAACTCGTTTATCAACCCGCCTAAATATCCGTTTTCACATAAGGGCCTTCCGGAAGGAATCTGCATATTTTTAAATAAGCTGCCGGTATCGGGCGGCACAGTGTTTAATCAGCCCAATCATGGAGGTTACCTCCAATGGATGCTTTATCCGAAGTACAGGATATTCATGGATATGGAAATACCCTTTCTTTTTCAGAATGAAGATATATTTACTGCAAATAATGCCTTTTCTATAGGGAAAGGATTGAGTGAAGTTATTGAAAAATATCATCCCTCTTTTTTCATTGTGCCTCTCGAAAATACCGTCTTTAAAGTGTTAATTACAAAACATCCTGAATACAGGACTGTATTTTTCGACGAAACCGGTATTCTGTATGTTGATAAAAAACAGTTTCCAGAAATTGCGGATGAATATGAGTTAAAAGAGATAGACCCTTATACAATCACCCAAATAAACATTGCCTCAATGATAGCCGAAAAGAAAGATGCACCTGTCTTGAAGGAATTATTAAAGCTAAACGGAATATACCCCGGGTGCGGTTTTACAAACCAGTTTATTTCACATATATACATCAAAAAAGGGGCTTATGATAAATCGATGCAATATGCCGAAAATATTATAAATAATTATCCGGAGACGCCGGTTGGCTACAAACTGAAAGCCGATGCGCTACAAGGTATGGAAAAATACGATAAAGCCCTTTTAGAATATAATAAGGCATTATACAGGGCGGTTAATAAGGTCGAAATATACAGGGAAATCGGTAATATCTACACGAAGCAGCAAAAATATGCTGAGGCTTACAAAACCTTCAGGATAATTACGGACCCATTTTCAGGAACTGATTACAAATATATGTATGATGTCTGCCTTTCTGCAGCCTTATCAGGCAACAGCAGGGACGCAGAAATCCTCTTCAGATACGCGTATGCCCTTGTCCCGCCGGAAGATAAGGAATGGAATGAGAAGTTTGCCAAACTCGCGGAGATGGTGAAGGAAGGGAAATAGGCTGAAATTGCGAAGGTGGGAAGATATACGGAGCATGGGAATCTAAGTCTAAGTCTGAGATCGCCACGGCTTCGCCTCGCCTCCCTTTCCTTCGGCCTGCCCCTGACTTAACAACAGTTCCAGTTGATGTACCAGATAAAAGGGGATATTGAGCAATCTGAAAGGGCGCTCAACTTTATTCAATTTAGCCACTAATTGATTCACGGACGGCTTGGCAGAACTAATCTTTATGGCATGGTCAGCTTGTTTTTTGACTACATAAGAGTGCAACGACTTAATTGTGCCCCCTGAACCCGATTTGACCTCTATTGGATATACCTGATTTGCACAGGGGAAAAGGAAATCAACCTCTGCTTGACCTTCTGACTTTGGAGGTTGCCAGTAGTATAATTCGGGTTGAATATAACCTTTTTTAGAATAGAGTAATTGCTGACCCACAAACTGCTCCGCCAACACACCATGATTGGCCAATTCGAGAGGTAAACTCATCACTGTTTGAGCAGGCAGGCCTTGTGCAGCCAATAGCAACCCTATATCAATAAACAAAAACTTGCTGATTCTAATTTTGGTTTCAGCGCCCAACGGAATTCTGCCTGCATTGCTGTGAAGCACGCGATAAAACAAACGGGCTTCCAGAAAGCGTTCAATTGCTGCATTCAACTGCCGGTTATCGCCACTGGTCAGGGCAGAAATCTCGTTAGCTTGTTTATGGGAAAATTGCAAACCCACCTGCCTCAAAATACCATTAAAAAAAGCATTGAGCCGAAGGGCGTTTTGAGTACCGGCGTATTTGGCAAAATCATCCTTATAGGTTTGAATCAACGCTGTCTGATGTTTCAAAATTTCAGCATGATTGAAATGACTATCAATGCCGAGCTGAATACACCCGGGCATTCCACCTGTCAGTGTGTAGCGTCGAACGAGCGCCATCAGATCGTCATGCACAGAGTCGGGTATCAGGTGCATGTTGTTTACCTGAAGCATCTCAATGGTTTGCAGCGCTTTAGTTTCTTCGACCGCAAAAAGAAACTCTTCAAATGTCAATGGCCCCATGAAGTAAGGTTCAATGCGGCCGACAGGCGTAGGAAGATTGATATTATTGAGTACCTGATCAAGTAGCGAGCCCGTTAAAATCACGGCCAGACCAGGCATATCCTCCGAAAAATAACGCAAACACGGATACGCTGATGGTGTCGCTTGTGCTTCATCAAGAAATAGAATGATGTTGCTGTCCCGGGTAATCTGTTCGCCGCTCATAAGAGAAAAGTTAAACAACAACTCATCCAGTTTATAATGCTGAAAAAGAGGTTCCAATTCAGTATGCCGCTCAAGGTTGACTTCAATCACTTTGGCAGAGAGTTGCTCCGCCGCAAGGCGGACTGCTGTTGTTTTCCCCACCTGCCTTGCTCCCCGGATGACCAAAGGCTTGCGCTTGTTCTGTTGATGCCATGACTTGATATCTTCTATTGCACGTCGATTAAACACCGCATCTCCTCCCTGTTATGCATTAAGATGGTACATTTTATGGCATAATATGAATTAAAGTCAATGATTTTAAATCGCATCAGCTTTCCCATTCCCCATACTCAACTCACTCAACCTACTCAACTTACTCACCACCTTGCCATTTTCCCTTTTTACAGATGATTGGATGTTTGGATGATTAGAAGTTTAGCTAACCCTCCAACCTTCAAACCTTCTGTTTTTCCTGCCTTCAGCCTGCCTATTTTCCAAAAGTGTGATAAATATCATTGACAAAAAAATATATTGGTACTATAAATTATATTGCAATACATATTTTAAATCTTACGGAGGTGTTTTATGATTAAGGTTCAAAGGAATAGTAAAGGTTTTACATTAATTGAGTTGTTGATCGTTATTGCGATCATCGGTATCCTCGCTGCAATTGCAATCCCTGCATACACTGGATACACGAGAAAGGCAAAGATGGCCGGCGTGACAAGCGCAATGGGCGCTCTTAAGAATGCCATAACGGCTTATTACACAGAGAAGGGAAGCGTACCGGCATCTGTAGCTTATGCTGATATCAATTCCAACTTCGGTATTAATTTACCCAGTCAGTATGTGCAAACCGCGAATGTTGCTAATGCTTCCAACATCGTCACCATCAATGCTGTACTGCAGAACATAGGCGGCGGTACCGATACCGGTGTTGTGAATTTAAAGTCAACCGATATTACAGGGACTCCGACATGGACATTTGGCGGGAGCAACGATAACGTTACCGCTCTTCTTCCCAAATAACAACGCATAACAGTAATGAAAATAGGGAGGCGTTTCCAGCCTCCCTATTTTTTTGTAATAAAATTGATAATAACCACAGAAATATTCTGATTTATTGTATATAATTAGAAGAGGCAAGGCGGAATGAGACTTGACGAACACGAGAAGAAGGCTTTGAAGTATGCACTACAGGAGTTTGATGGTAATGTGTATATTTTTGGTTCCAGAATTAATGATAAAAAAAAGGGGGGGGGATATTGACCTGCTTCTCGTTCCTCAGGGAGAAACAAACCAGTTAAAATTATCATTAACTGAAATAATCGTAAAATCCAATGTTGTGTTAGATTGTGAAAGAAGATTGGGAAAATACCTGAAAAAAATAGCGCAGAAACATGAACCCATGTTGTTTAATAATTCTATGGTTCAAAGATAATCCGACATAGTGTCGGATTTTGCAATTAAATATCAATAATGTCAATGGAACTCTCCCGACCAATTAAACCAATTAACCTCTTAAGCTTACCCCCTTTCTTCCTAATCCCCTTCCTTGGGGGTAATCATCTCTCCCTTTTCTATGTAACAATTGATAAGTTCTGGATAGAAACAACTTTTATCCTGTCTCTTATCCTTGCCATTGCAGTAAATTACTTCAGAGAGAGAAAGGGTGTCCCTCAGGGTTTCCTCAAATTTCTTGTCTTTTTTATGCCATTTGCAGCAGTGAACGCAATCAGCCTTATTTATACATGGAACATGTTCAGTACATTAAATGAATTGAATATTCTGGTTTGGATTCTTGGTGCGGTCTATCTTTTTTCGATTACAGGCAATAAAGAGCTACTTCTCAAGGCCCTTGTAATTGGCACCGCTTTATCTGCTGTTTGTGCAGTGGCGCAGGTCAAAGTGCTATTTCCCAATATTATTGAAACATTTCAGGACGGAAAATACGCTGACATTGCAAGGGGGCAGGCAATACCATTTTCTTCTTTCCTATATCACAATGTTTTTGGCGGTTATATGTGTTTTGTTCTGCCTCTGGCAATATATTTCGGTGCGTATCAAAGAAAATGGTTATACATGATTGCAGCTCCCTGTATCATCGCCGGGATTATCCTCTCGACGTCAAGAATTGCCATGGGAATTTCTTTTTTGTTTGGGTTTTGTTTCATAATTGCCATGATAAGAAAAAGGGACATAAAAAGCGCTTTGATCACGGTGGCAATTGCTGCTGCAGGCTTAGCCATAGTATTTACACTCCTGTACACAGGGAAGGGGGGTGAATTTAGTGGATTGACAGCCGAACTTGGGAAAAAGGCTCAGATAACAAAGTCTGAAGTTGCCACACTGAACACAAGGACAGAAATATGGAATAACGGCATTAAGGCCTTTACTGCAAAACCTATGATCGGATACGGTGCCGGGGCTTTTGAATACGGATACAGAAAATATTTTGATGGCGGTATATACACAAGATATGCGCATAGTACATTTTTGAAATATGGCGTGGAACTTGGTTTGATTGGTATATTGTGTTTTTTGTTTTACATTGCAGGATTCTTTTCCTGTCTGAGAAGCATATTGAAGGAACCGGAATATCCGTTCATCTTAGCCTCAATTGGATGCGGTTTTATTTTTGGTTTGCTGGATTTTTCCTTTGATATGCCGGCACATATCATTACTTTTTTTGCATTATCTTCTATTGTTTTCAATAATGAGGAATGCAAAGCCGGGATATTCGCAGGTTTCAAACAGTCATTGCAAAAAATCCTGTTTAAAAGAGACAACATGATATGCGGAGGGGCCTACATAGGTCTCATAATAATTGCATGTCTCTTGGGTTCACTTCTCTTCACCGCAAAAGCAGGTATGGCAAGAAAATCCATAGAAAACGCTAATGCAATGGAGGACAGCGGATTTTTCTTTAACGCCTATTTATCATACAGAGACGCAGTATCCGATATGCCGGCAGATAATGACGGCTGCATAAGGGCGGCAGATTCATTAAAAAAGCTGTACGAAATTGAGCCTGACCCGAAGAAAAAAGAGGATATTAAAAACGGTTTGATTGCATATCTTAAAATTATAGAAAAAAAGAGGGACAAAGATTCCCAGCTTTATTTTATAAGCGGTGTGAGTCATGCAATACTTGGTGAAACCAGGACAGCAGAAGATTATCTACTGAAATCAATATTCTACTATCCTTCATCAGCACACTATATCTATGAAATTGTCCGGTTTTACATATCAATTGGTGATTTGCAAAAGGCGCTTCGCTGGACTCACGCAATTGACCCTCATCTCGATAAGTACAGGGCATCAAAAAACCCTAAAGGATTCTACGTTTACAAAATCTGGGATATGGAGGCGGAGATAGAATACCGGTTGGGTAACAAAGCTCAAGCCTTGTCTATAGCCGAAGGAAATCTTCAGGATGCAAAGGAAGGAAAATATGTGATTTCGCACATAAAGACCGGGGAAAATGTGGCCATCGAATCTTTTTTAAATTATCTGAAGGGCAGGGTAGATCACTTAAAAAACGCATCATAATCCGACTGATTTATATTGACAGTATATAAGCTGAAACTGTCCGTTTATATTGTTCTTATTATCTGTAACTTATTGCCAACCAAAACTTTAGCAGTTGTTCCCTTGTACCCACACCCGAAAGTATCCGTTGTTATTAGGCTATCGAATAGATATAATAATTACTGACACACTATTCTGTCTGGTAATGGTTGAAGTTGAACGAAATGTTCTTTACAAAAAACCAATGCTTTAGGCCAATAATAGTGAGAGTGTGTTTTTTGAGAGCGCTGGAAACTTTGTACGATAAATGAAAGATCTAAATCTTCACCTAATTCTATGAATACCCTAAAAAAAAATCTTGTTGCCAATTTTGCCGGAAGTATCTGGCAGACAGTCATGGGACTGATTTTCATCCCCCTATATATTAAATTCATGGGGATTGAATCCTGGGGGGTCATTGGTGTTTTTGCCACGCTCCAAGCCTTATTCAGCCTTTTAGACATGGGGTTAAGCAGTACGCTGAACCGTGAAATGGCGAGGCTTTCCGTGTTGCCGCATAAAGAGCAGGAAATGCGCAATCTGGTACGCACACTGGAAGTCCCTTACTGGGCTGTCGCTATTTTTGTCGGGATTGTTGTTGTGTTGTTATCACCGTTAATTGCGCACTACTGGATTAACGCGGAGCAGCTGTCTTCCAAAACCATTGAACAGTCGTTTCTAATTATGGGATTCGTAATAGCCCTCCAGATGCCATCCGGGCTTTACTCTGGAGGGCTATTGGGTCTTCAGAGGCAGGTTCTGCTTAATGTGATCAACGTTAGTGTAAGCACATTAAGCGGGGCAGGGGCAGTTCTGATTCTGTGGCTTGTCTCTCCAACAATTCAGGCGTTTTTCTTATGGCAAATAATCATCAGTGCACTGAACATCTTTTTATTGGTGTTCTTTCTTTGGCACAGGCTACCACGCATTGATACCAAAGCGATATTCCAAAAGCAGCTCTTAAAAGGTGTATGGAGGTTTGCTGCTGGAATGAGCGGGATCTCTATCCTGTCATTAATTCTTGCCCAATCAGACAAGATCATACTGAGCAAGATGCTCTCTCTTGAAATGTTTGGTTATTATACGCTGGCCAGTACGGTCGCCACGGGTCTCAGCCGATTGTTTACACCTGTATTCTATAGTATTTACCCACGATTCACACAATTGTTCTCTATCAATGATCAGGATGGATTAAAACAGCTTTATCATAAAAGCTGCCAATTCATGTCCGTTCTGATCCTGCCTGCAGCTATTGTCGTAGCTTTATTTTCATATGAAATTATACTTTTATGGACACAGAACCCAATAACTGCAGAGAGAACGCATCTTCTGATAAGCATTCTGATATGCGGTACAGCGATTAACGGATTAATGAATCTTCCGTATGCGCTGCAAATCGCATCCGGTTGGACAAAATTATCGTTATTCAAAACTTTGATCGCCGTGATTATCGTTGTCCCATTAATTATTTACATGACGACCCGCTATGGCGCAGTTGGCGCAGCCAGTGTATGGGCAATTCTACATACGGGACTTTTTCTCTTTGAGGTTCCAATAATGCACCGTCGATTGTTGAGTCAAGAAAAGTGGAGATGGTATTTACAAGATGTATGTCTTCCTCTCGTTACCTGTATACTTGTTGCCGGAACTGGCAGAATGTTTTTA
>CAYMTB010000026.1:0-21278 GCA_964393225.1 uncultured Syntrophorhabdaceae bacterium | reverse complement strand
TTCACGTGGGGTTTGTTTCTTAAAAACTTTTTCTTAGCCATAGAGTACCTCCGTTACTGTTTTTTCTCTATTTTTCATTAAATTTTCATAGATATACCGTGGTACCGGGGCATAATGGAAAAACTCCATATTGAAGTAGCCCCTTCCCTGTGTTGCCGAGCGTAAATGGGTCGTATAACCGAACATCTCCTCTAACGGGATATAAGACACAACACTTTTAAATCCATTTCTTTCGCCCAGTTCGGCAATTCTGCCTCTTCTCGACGATACATCGCCGATCACAGGACCCAGACAGTCATTCGGCACATTGATATCAACTTTCATGATTGGCTCGAGAATGACTGGATTTGCCTTTTTTACAGCATCTTTCAAACCCATCGAGGCGGCAAGCTTGAAGGCCAGCTCCGATGAATCAACTTCATGATAAGAACCGTCTAAAAGTTCAATTTTAATATTAACAAGCGGGTAACCGAGCATAACACCTTTTTCCAGCGTTTCCTTTATACCGGCCTCGACACTGGAAATATATTCCCTTGGAATTGCACCGCCTATAATCTTATTCTCAAAAACATATTCGGCGCCCTCCACTGGGGAAACCTGAAGCACCACATGGCCATATTGACCGTGTCCGCCTGATTGCTTAATGTATTTCCCGACACTTGTCACCGTTTTTGTAATTGTCTCTCTGTAAGCCACCTGAGGTGGAGAGGATATCATATCGAGATTGTGTTCTCTCTTCGCCCTGTCCATGATTATTTCTAAATGGAGTTCGCCCATCCCCGATAAAATTACTTCCCCTGTTTCACTATCAAGCCTTACATTTAAGGACGGGTCTTCGACGGTATATTTGTTAAAAACAAGCCACATCTTTTTAAGGTCGTCTTTCTTCCTTGGTGCAATGGCACATGAGACAACGGGAGACGGGATCTCTATTGCTTCAAAGGCTATAAACATGTCAGGATTACATAACGCATCCCCGGTGGATACACCCTTCAGACCAACAATAGCACAGATGTCTCCTGCCTCTACCTTTTTCGCTTCTTCTCTCTTATTAGCATGGAGAATCAGTATTCTTCCTATTCTCTCGCTTTTTGATTTTGAACAATTCAAAACAGTATCACCTGTTTTCAGTTCACCTGAGTATACACGGATATAGCTGAGATGACCCACATAGGGATCATTCATGATTTTAAAGACAAGCCCGCTGAAAGGCTCTTCCCTGTTGCCCTGAAAAAGCCTTTCCTCTCCTTCTTCGGTCCAGTACTTATAAGGAGATACATCTATTGGTGATGGAAGATAATCAACTATTGCATCAAGGAGCGGCTGAATACATTTATTTTTAAAAGCACTCCCGCATAATACAGGTAAAATGTTTCCATCCAGTGTCCCTTTTCTTATCACTCTTTTGATTTCGCTTTCTTCAATATCAATGCCTTCTAAATAAGACTCCATAAAAACATCATCTACCTCGGAAAGTGACTCCATTATCCTGATCTTTGCAAGGCGTGTTTCTTCCTGAAGCCCTTCAGGTATTTCTGTAGCAGAATAATCCAAGCCGAATTTGTCGTTATTAAAAAACAGCGCCTTCCCCATCAGAACATCTACCACACCTGCAAATTCACCATCACTGAAAATGGGAATATGGAGCGCTACCGGGTTGGCTTTCAGCATATCGCGTATCATATTAACGCAGTGAGTAAAATCAGCACCGGGTCTGTCCATTTTATTAACAAAAGCAATTCTGGGAACCCCGTATCTGTCGGCCTGTCTCCAGACAGTTTCGGACTGAGGTTCAACGCCTTCTACACCCGAAAAGAGTGCTATGGCACCATCCAAAACCCTGAGAGACCTTCCGACTTCTATGGTGAAATCGATGTGTCCCGGCGTATCAATAATATTTATTCTATGGCCTTTCCATGAACACGTTGTTGATGCCGCTGTGATGGTAATGCCTCTTTCCTTTTCTTCCTCCATCCAGTCCATAGTGGAAGCGCCATCATCAACCTCTCCAATCCTGTTGTTGACCCCTGTATAAAAAAGGATCCTCTCGGTTGCTGTAGTTTTGCCCGCATCAATATGCGCCATGATTCCAACGTTTCTTAATAAATTATTCATTATTTAAAAATCCTGATTACCATCTGTAGTGTGCAAAAGCCTTATTGGCTTCAGCCATCTTGTGGGTATCCTCTCTTTTCTTAACTGAACCGCCTTTGTTATTGTAAGCATCAGCAATTTCACCTGCAAGCTTGTCAAGCATAGTTCTTTCTGACCTGCCTCTTGAATACTTAATTAACCATCTGATGCCCAAGGAGAGCTTCCTGTTTGCCCTTACTTCAACGGGGACCTGATAAGTAGCTCCTCCTACACGCCTTGCCTTTACTTCTAATTCCGGTTTAATGTTGTCCATAGCCTTGTGGAAAACCTTCAATGGGTCTTCCTTTATTTTAGTTTCTATAAGTTCAAAAGCGCCGTATACAATTCTTGTTGCAGTGCTTTTCTTACCATCCAACATAATGCAGTTGATCAATCTCTGAACAACCAAATCATTATATTTGGGGTCAGGCAGTTTTTCCCTTTTAGAAACATGTCCTTTCCTTGGCATTAATTAACTCCTCAAATTATTGTTTAGGTCTTTTTGCTCCATACTTGGACCTGCTCTTCTTTCGATTTGCCACACCACTCGCATCAAGTGATCCCCTTATTATATGATACCTGACACCTGGTAAATCTTTTACCCTTCCGCCTCTTATCAAGACAACAGAGTGTTCCTGTAAATTATGCCCTATACCGGGTATATATGTTGTAACCTCTATACCATTCGTCAATCTGACACGGGCAACTTTTCTTAACGCTGAGTTCGGTTTTTTAGGTGTTGTCGTATAAACCCTCACGCAAACTCCCCTCTTCTGGGGACAATTTGTCAGAGCAGGTGATGAGCTCTTCTTTTTGACAACTTCCCTTCCAAGCCTTACTAATTGGTTGATAGTAGGCATTCCTTCCTCCAAAAAAAATAATCCCCTGTATTTTTAAAGGGATGGCTGATACAAGTAAAAAAACTTAGGTATATTAAACGATTTCACCGGTTTATGTCAAGAGATTTTTCCTGTTTTATAATATTTCAGTCATATATGCCCCCGGCGCAATGACTTTGTGAAATATATCACAGAAAAGGCAGAAAAAACTTGACAATATAAGACAGGGTACAGCAATTTTCAGTCAAACTTATTGTTTCCATGAAAAACTTACGCAATGGCAGGTTTATTTACAGAAAGACATCTGCACTTAAAAAAGCGACCTTGCGGGTCGCCTTTTTATTCCTTCCAATCAAAAAACTGTTTGAACTTCTCTTTAAAACCTTTATCGGTCACCCCTATATCCTGACTGAACTCCTTCGCAAGTTCTTCCATCAGTAATCTCTGTTTTTCTGTAAGGCTGGCAGGGATTACGATATTAAGATGAATAACTTCATCGCCCTTACCGTATCCATCTGACTTTGCAACACCGAGGCCTTTCATCCTAAAAACCTTCCCCGGCTGTGTGCCGGCTGGAATAGTCATTTTAGTATCGCCTTTGATGGTAGGAATCGTTATTTCACCGCCTATGCAGAGAAGCGGAAAGGTAACATCGATCTGGACAAGAATATCATCACCTTCTCTTTCAAATAGAGGGTGTTCTTTCACGTGCAGGACAACATAAAGGTCTCCTGCGTGGGTATCCGCATACCCCTGCATCCCTTCGCCGCGCAGCTTCAGCCTTGCCCCGGTATCAACTCCGGGAGGAATTTTCAGCTTCATCTTCTTTTTTGTCTTAACCTGTCCCTTCCCTTTACAGGATTTGCAGGGATCTTTTATGATATGTCCATCACCGCCGCAATATTCACAGGTACGGTTTATGGTGAAAAAACCGTGGCTCTGCCTGACCTGTCCCCTCCCGCCGCAAGACTTGCATACTACTGGCTGGCAGCCGGGTTCTATTCTCGACCCCTTGCAAGCGGGGCATCTCTCTTCCTTGGAAATTTCAATTTCCTTTTCAATCCCGAAGACAGCCTCCTCAAACTCTATTTCAAGGTTGTACCGCAGGTCTTCACCTTTCCTTGCCCTTTGCCGCTGACTTTGCCCGCCAAAAAAATCGCTGAAGATGTCATTGAAAACATTGTCAAGGTTCCCGTTAAATCCAAAATCAAAAAAGTTTCCCGCATCGTCTGCGGTTCCGAACCTGTCATATCGCAGCCTTTTATCGGGGTTGCTCAGTACCTCATAGGCCTCATTAATCTCTTTAAACTTTTCCTCAGCCTGTTTGTTGCCCGGGTTTCTATCGGGATGATAGTTGAGTGCAAGCTTCCGGTAGGCCTTTTTCAGCTCCTCTTCTGTGGCATTTTTAGAAACATTGAGCGTTTCATAGTAATCTCTTCTCATTTAAGTACCTTTGGCTAATTTTTTTCAGAGTTTTTTGAAATGGAAACCATGGAGGGTCTTATGAGCCTTCCGTTCAATACATAGCCTTTTTGATGTTCACTGATAACGGTTTCGGGCTTCAGGTCATCTCTTTCTTCTTGAAAAAACGCTTCATGGAAATTGGGGTCGAATTTCTTCCCCAATGCCTCGACAGGCTCTAAACCAGCCTTGTCAAGCACTTTCAGGAACTCATTAAGGACAATCTTAATGCCTTCATGGATGCCTTTAAAGTCCTCTGTTTTTAAGGCATGTTCCAATGCCCTCTCCAAGTTGTCAATAACAGGAAGCAAATCCTTGATAAGCACTTCGTTGCCGAATTTCAAGGTATCCTGTTTCTCTTTGTTTTTCAGTTTTTTGAAGTTTTCAAATTCAGCCTGAAAATAGAGCAACTTCTCCTGGAGTGACTTTATCACCTCTTCCTTCTCCTGAAGTGATTTGTTAAGCTCTTCTATTGCTTCGTCTTTTGCTTCGTCTTTTTTCTTTTTCTTTTTATGTTCTTCGCTGACAATACCTTCATCCTTTGCGGTTAGGTCCGTCTTTTTTTCTTCTTTTTCTTTCATCGCATCCCTCTTACATAATTCTTAGAATATCGGTAACAGTTTTCGCTGTATATTCCACTATCGGTATGATACGAGAGTAATCCATTCTTATCGGCCCCATTACCCCGAGAACACCAAAGCTTTTATCGCTGATTCTGTATGTCGAAGTGATAATGCTCATATCCCTCATTTCTTTGATATCGCTCTCAGTGCCCAAGATTACGTGTATGCCTTCTTCTTTAAGACATTTATCCAGTAACCTCAAAAGCTTTTCCTTCCTTTCAAGCGCCTGGAAGAGATCCCGCAGCCTTTCCACATCAGAAAACTCAGGGAATCCTATCATTTTTGAAGTCCCGTCAATATAGACATCCCTTTTGTCTTCCCCTTCGATAATGGTTTCAAGGGTTTCGCTGATTTTCGTGAGGAGCTGATGGAATGTTGTCTTGTCCCGCTCCACGTCCTCCATGATGCTCTCTTTCAGTACATAAAAAGGGGTGCCTTCAAACTTCTCGTTCATATACCTCTTCATACTTTTCAGGGTGTCACCTTCAAGGTTTTCTTCAGTCTCAACAAGCCTTGTGTGGACCATGCCGGAGGAGGTAACAAAAACGATGAGCACCGTATGTTTCGACAGTTTTACAAACTCCACTTCCTTAAAAAACATCGTGTTAATCCTTGGTTCAACTACAATGCTTGTATACCTCGATATGGCAGCGAGTATCCTTGAGGCATCGGCCATAATCTCCCCCATATAGTAATAGCGCGGTCTCAACAGGGTATCGAGGGCTTGCAACGTTTTCCTGCCGGGGTGAACAGGGACATCAAGTCCATCCACATAGTACCTGAAGGCTTTTGATGTCGGGATACGGCCTGCAACGACATGCGGTTTATAGAGATAGCCCAGTTCTTCAAGATCTACCATGATATTTCTTATCGTTGCAGAGCTCCATCTGTTCTTCGGAGTCCTGGATATGGTTCCTGAACCTACCGGCTCAGCGGACGCAATATAATTCTCAACTATTAAATCAAGAACCACCTTTTCTCTTTCATTTAAAATTTCCATGAAAATAAACCGACCTTACATAACTTAATTACAACTGTCATCTTTGTCAAGAAATGAAATGAAAAGGAGGGTCAGGGAGACTTGTTTCCAAACAAGGGTGTATCCGGTTGCGGCTGGAGGCTCTCCTTTCCTTTCTTTTTCTGTAAAATCCGGGCAGCCCCGGCCCTGGCCGCTGGTTTCCCCTCGTCGATATTACTGAAACTCCTCTGGGTCGTGTACGCAAAGGCTATGTCGTCTTCAACTAAAAACCTTTCCAGCAGCTGCTCCCAGACTTTACTGGATGATGATCTCCGGACACGGGGGTCACAAAGATAGATGGCTGTGAGCACCACCCCGTTTTCGCAAACTCCCGCAAGTACATGGGGCTCCAGGGCCATATCAAGAACCATATATTTTTCCGCTGCCGCATCCATGGTCTCTTTTGCTCTTCTGCTTGCATCCTGACTCTCGGTGGTCACGATCTCTTCAAGGATAGTCCTGGCCTTTTTCCAGTTGCTCTCAAACGTGATACTTACCTCAATAGTGCTCCAGATATACTCGAACCACCCCTTGGTGAAATTGACCTGGGGCTCTGTAAACACCGCACTGTTCGATATTTTTACGAGCCGTCCCGTCCGCATGTCTTTGGAAACACCGGAGGTACCCGATTCCATCAGCGTAAACTGGAAAATATCGATATCAATGACATCTCCAGCATAGTTTCCGACCTGGACCCTGTCGCCGGTTTCGAAGGGCTTCCGGATAATAATAAACAGCCACCCGGCAATATTCGTGAGGGGGTCTTTCAGGGCAACGGCCAGACCTGCCGACAGGAGGCCAAAGTAAGTACTCAGGGAATTAAAAGCACGAAGCCAGATAAATGCAAGGAGAAGAACAAAAACAAACACAGAAGAGTATGTAGCCGTTTTTCTACAGAGAAACTCTTTGTGTTTATCGTGGGGAAACCTGATAAGGATTCTTACCAATATCCAGCGAAGAATAACGAAAAAGACAAAGGCCAGAATGGAATCAAAAAGCCTGTCATAAAGGCCCATGTTTTCAAGATGCTCAAGGATGTTTTTCATGGCTACAGTATAGAATAACAAACACACGCTTTGAAACAAAAATCATATTAGCCCATTGCAATCAAAAGCGGTTCACAGTTCACTGCCATTCACTGTCTCACTGCTGCCACGCTGTTCCTTCCTTCATCTTTATCCAGTACGCCTTACCCATATTTAGCGTGGTGAGGGCAGGGGTAGAAATGACTGTATTCAAATCATCGGCCGGTTTCATGCTCCATTGTCCAGCATCCCAGCCCCAGATAATAATCCATTTTCCTGAGAGTATGTTTAATGCCTGAGAGGTATCCTTGTCATCACTGACATACCCTGTTAGATTCCATCCCTGGTAAAGAGGGACGGGAGAAGAAGAAGGCGCTGTCCATCCTGTAATGTTGATGCTGCACGGTGTATTATTCACATACACCCAGTAGCCTTTACCCGTCCCCATGGAAAGGAGGCTATTCGAGGCCTCTGAGGGTTTCCACTTTTGCCATATTTTGTGCTCATTGTCGTATCCCCAGATAATCCTGATGTTGGAGGACGCGTCGGCCAGTACCGCTTCAACAGTATCCGGTGGTGTCTTCGAGAAGGAGATGAGGTTCCAGCCCTGAGTTAGGTTCAAGACAGAGGATGAGGCTAAAGCATTAAATACTGCCGTTACATTCTTTGATGCATCCATGATTATGGTGCATGTGGCTGCAGTGCCTGAGCCTGCGCACGCCCCGCCCCAGCCTGTAAATGTAGAGCCTGAAGCAGGGGAGGCGTCGAGGGTGACGGAGGTGACGGAGGTGTAATTCTCGGAACAGTCGGAACCGCAGTTGATACCGGTGGGGACACTTGATACAATGCCCAAACCTGTACCCGTTTTAGCAACAGTCAGCACATATCCTTCAGAATGATTTACCGTGCCGCTCAAATCAATCCCCAATAAAACTGCAATATTGGTTATTGTCTCGTCTGCGCCGGGACAACTGACAATTAAAGTATAGGCATCATGAATGCCCGAATTATAGGTATAATATGCATTTCCATTTCGCAATGAAGCCCCCAGGAAATAGATGTTCCTCTGGAAACTGTGATTTATGGTATTGTCAGCAGGAGCAACAATGACGCTGTCGGAAATATCCTTTACAGAAGCATAAAATGCCTGGTTGGAATACCCGTTGTCTCCTGTAATGGTACATTGTCCGTCGAGTATTACTTTATGGGTGTTGAAATCATCCTGGTTTTCAAAAAGCCCGTTCACTGCAAAACTCTTTCCGTACAATGCATCTTCATTCGATACCATGACGATAAAGGATTTCTCTGTTGTTTTGCCGTTTGCCGTGGCCTGGACAGTGATTTTGCTGGATGACTTTGCAGCAGAGGCAACAGGGGTAATGGAGAGAATGTTTTTTGACAGTGTTGTCTGAACAGCATCGCTGTTGGAATTGAGAATTGTGATGGCAACGGTATCTCCATTTTCATCCCGCGCATCAATCAGGATTTTGAAAGGGTCTGTGCGTGATGCATTGAGGATCAGATCTTTAAACGTGTTCCCGATGACAGGTGCATTGTCCAGACTGCCCTCTATCGCTGCCTTCTCACTTTCCGAAAGGGCATCGGTAATGAACGATATCGAATATGCAATATTGCTTCCGAAGCCGTAGGATGAAGTACAAGCGTCATTGCAAAGGGAAACCCTCATGGTATATCTTACGGCAGGCAGATTACCCGCAGAAATCGAAGACCCTGCGCTTGCATTACTGTCCAGCGTATAGATCAGTTCATTTGTGGAATCACTGTATAGCGAAACGTAAAAAGCCACATTGGAATAACCGCGGGAGGCACTTATGGAGGTATCTCCCTTGAGGTATACATGATACTTGTCGGCATCTTTGGTCATGTCAAACTTGCCGTTAATGGTATTGCCCGATACGGCATCGCCCGTCTCAAGATTCGTAAAGCAGTCATTGCCGGTGCAGGGCTTGACATTATAAAAAATGCTCAGATTCGGGGCAAACGTGTAGCTGCCGGCATTTACCGTTTGATCAAGGTAGTAGTAGTCATTGGCATAACCGCCCCAACCCATATTCACGTGTATTTTCCTTCCCGAAGGGTCTGAACTGTAACCGTCAGCCACGGTTAAATGACCTGGAAACTCAAGGAGAACAGGACTTGCTGCATCTATTTCACCTTTCAGGGTATTAAAGAACGCGGTGAGATCAGCATTTCCTATCTTCAGAATTGTGGTCGACAAACCGAAATGTTCTATCAGGCCGCTGGTTTTGATGGACGCGCTGGAATTGCTGAGTCCGAATGAGGTATTGTTTACTATTCCAAGGTCTCTTATCAGCAGGGCAACTTCATCTATCTTATATTCCGGTGTTACCGCATCAAGGGTGTCGGGCATGTTCTCCCAGTTAAAACCCCTGTTCAATATTGTTTTTAACTGCTGACCATTCCACGCATAAGAGTCAACTCCTTTTCCTGACACTGGATAATTGTAATATTTCAGAACCTGTGCAACAGCAATGTTCACACATCCTGCCAGGGTATTCTGGCTGTCAACCTGAGGCAGGAACTTATTGTAAGGAGAGCTCTGATTCCACTTTGTTGTTAAGAGATACGTATCAGGAGTATAGGCGAGCGGGCTTCTGGTTTTATCGAATGTCAGAAGAAAATCCCACCTTTGCTGGTTTTCAGATGAAACTGCCTGCGGTGTTTTAGAGGCGGCAAGCGCCCTGATATTATATTCCGCTTCAAGGAGAAGAAAATCCCTGTAAGGCTCCGGCAATGCCTCGAAAGGACGATCCGGTGAATATGCCTTAACCGGTGTCAAGCTGTGTGAAGCTGCTACGAGGATATACCCGCCATCCTGAAGTTTTGCAAGACATGCTATAGGAATCGGCGGCTGCGCAAGGTTGAGGGCATTTCTCTCAATTGTTTCCGTCGAAACGATTGTCTTGCTGCTCCCAAGAAATGCGAGGTAATTTTTTGCAATAACATCGCATTCAGTCTCACCGTAAGCAATACCTGATATGATTAGAATGAACACCGCGACACATACAGTAAGTTTTGTTTTATTTATGGTCATGTCAAAATCCCTTAAATACTGTATTGTATGCTGCAAAGCGATGCTGCGATGTGAAGAGAATCTTCATATAATATTAGTTGCTTGTCAGATTATACCGACAAAAAAGAGGTTGTCAATGACATTCGTCACACTTTACACAAGAATTGCTCACAATTCACAGCCGAAGATACGAAGTCGAGAAGTTACGCAACTTCGTATCTTCCTATCTTCGCAACTTCGGCTTTTCCCCTTCAGCCTGCCTTTACGCTATGCGCCATGCGCTCTGCGATGTCAACTAAAACTCAACACTCGTAAGGTTTAATCCCGATTGATGAGGGACAACTCAACCCTGCCTTATTTATCCTGCCCGTCAGTCGCCGGAAGCCCGGCAATCCTTGTAAGCCTGCACCCTTCTGTTGTAGTCTTCAACAATAGCCTTCAGAATCGATTTCCTGGCCATTAAGTCAGCTAAAGAATCGTTGTACCACTTGCTTTTCTCGTTATAACTCTTAACCCGTATATTTAAATTGTCAGCAGCCTGCCCGTTACCGATACTCCTCCGGTCCGATTCGATTGAACTTATCTCTTCGTCAAGCTCTTGTTTGAAGCGCACAAGCCTGTTGTCAAGGCTTTCTACCTCGGTCTTTTTTGCCTCGATTTCAGCGGAAATTTCCTGAGGCGGGGGCGTGCATAGTTTCCTGGATACGGGAGGCGATGGCGTACCGAATATCTGAACAGCGATCCATGTAATGCCTCCCTGAAACTGCCCTTTATCTACAGCCACCCCGATGTCCTTGATGTCCGGCGAGAGTATGTTCTGTCTGTGTCCTGGGCTTTGCATCCAACCGTCTATGACCTTCTGGTTATTCAGGAAGGCCCCGGATGCGATGTTTTCAGCTATGATCTTGTATTGGTATCCTGCCTTCTGCGCATAGTCAGATGCCTGTTCTCCGATGGGCGAAACGTGGGCGATGTATTGCCTTCGGAACATATCACGAAGACGTTCCTCTGCCACTATATTTAAGAGCTGGTTTTCTGTCAGCGGAGCATGCCTGTGATAGATACGGGTATCGTTGACTAACTGTATGATAGCATCCTTTGTGAGGGGTTCCTGTGGAATATGCGGTTGCATTTCCTCCTGGGAGATCACCTGTTGCGGCAATGAACCCTGATAACTGGTATCCTGTGAATTGTTGCCCCATGTACTTCTTCTGGAATCTGCCGTATCCTTTGCAGTGAGTTCTGGTTGGCTTTTCAGACCCTGTATAGGGTTCCTGCCGGAAAAGAGATAAAACAAAAGAAAAACAACAGCAATAATAACGGCAACGCCGGCAACCCTCCGACCAGGAGAACGTTTTTTGGTATTGAACTGTCCGGAAAGTTCATACCAGTGACCATTCGTTACCTTTACCATCGTCCTTTCAGTTATTTCACCTCTTTGCAGTTTCTGGAGGATCTCCTCCCATGTAAAAGGACCTTTGGCAAAATCATACTTTCCGTTCTGCCACTTATACCACCATATTCTGTTATCTTTTCCTGTACCGTACATGCCTTAACGCCGTTTGCCCCTTTTCTTGTTATACATTAATTTTTATATTACTTCGAAAATAAAGTAATGACAAAACTTATTTGAAAACTATTTATCCCGAATATGTTGTTAGGAAGGTGTCGGGGTATCCCGGAGCAAACCGTCGAGAGGCGAGGAAGCTTGGTCTTTTGCGCATGTAAAAGTTCCGAAGCCGAACGCGAGCGATTGAAGCCGCTGGAGCGGAACGGTTTAATTGCGAGCGCAGTCGAACAACATGAGCGTGTTTGAGAGGGATGGTCCAACACCCGTGATGATTTTAATGATAAATACGGGTTTATATATGAGTTTTTATTAGTATCAAATTCCTGGAGAGGCTGGATGAAAGGGGGCCGCAAGCCCCCCTGTAGTTATTTTGCTGATGAGTCAGGTGTTGTCTTTGGAGCTTTTTTCTTTGTTTTTTTGGTCTTTGTCTTTTTAGTCTTTTTTGCCTTCTTCTCGGGAGTTGTCTTTTCAGGTGCTGCAACCTTTTCGGGTGCTCCGGCCGGCGGCGGTACTATCGGTGTTGTTTTTTCCTGCGCAATGCCTGTTGAGACAAAGACTACGCTTACAAGTAATGCAACAATAATGACAAGTGCCTTCTTCATTACATTTCACCTCCTCTCTTTCGTTTATATTTTCATGTCTGGTTCGTACCGTTACTATTTAAAACTTACCGATATTTCGATCGGCACATCCGGGTCAAGCCCGATATACTTTGCCCTTATAATTGACCCGGACTTTACCGGTATCATTTTTGTTATTGTTCCGAGAGAAAGCAGGTCACCCTTCTTAAGCTTTTTTCCTTCAGCAGCAAGCGAATCCTTGATCCAGAGGATTACATGAAGCGGGTCGTCAAGGAGGCTCGACCCTTTGCCTTCAGTAACAAGCAGCCCTTTTTCATCAAAGATTTGAAGAGTAAAGGTTTTTAAACGGTTTCTCCATTCCGGCGTTGCCTTGACGGCAATCGGCTCACCCACAACCCCGTAACGGGCGCCTGCGTTTATTGCAACAAGGGCCGGACCATTCAGCTTGACGTCTTTACCATACACCAGATCGGGGAGCTCTATAAACGGGATCACCGCGTCAATATATTGTAATGTCGCTTCATGGGTCTTTGCGTTATTGATTCCATCATCCCCTACCCGCACAACAAGATCGCCTTCACTCATAGGTCGGGTGCCGAAATCAGCGGGAATGGCGGATCCGCTCTTAAGTATCATTTTTTGCAGCAGAGTGCCTCTTACGGGATGTGAAACACCGAACAACTTCTGCACATTGGGATTCGTTAACGCAGCCTTGTATCCTACAGGTTCTCCCAGTTCCCTACTGAGAATTGCGACAAACTGCTCCTGTACTTTTATCGCTTCTTCCATAGACATTTTTGTATCAATCTGACCAACAGGAATTTTTTTCAAATATTGTTCTGCCAGTTGAACGGCTATGTCGGCAGCGTTAGCATTGCCGTACCCGGCCACAATGACAATGACAAAGGCCAGGGCAATGGAGCAGAATAATTTCATCGACGGTGAGCGTTTCATAGCATTTCCCTTTTCATTTTTTTAGGGCTCGCGCCTGTCCTTTACTAAATATTCGAACCGCTCAATCCACTTGAACGGATCAGAACGGGGTCCGTTTACCATTAAAGGGGAATGCCGTATTTTTCCTGAAAGTAACCTGGCTGACCTTTTTTCCATCTTTCGCTTTCATCTTCGTACCACGCTATCTGCTCATCTATCTTTGGTTCAAGTACGGCAAGATTAGCTGAATTACTTCTAATCATTTTCTCAATCTCGTGCATTTCCAATGGAATGCCAAGCTGTTTTACATAGTCTGCATACTGCTTCAGGGCGCTAATACCTTCAGGTTTACCCTGCTTAAGCAGGATAAGTGCTTTGTAGCCAAGAATCCTCATGTAATAATCGCTGCTTTTGTCTATCCTCTCTGCTTCTATGATAGTTCTTTCAGCATTAGCAAGATCACCCATTTTGTAATAGGTCGTTCCAAGCAGCGCTAATGAGGCTGAATTCTGCTGAACATTCGATGCCTGTATAAAATATTCCTTTGCTTTTTCATATTCCTGATCTTGCAAAAAATTCTTGCCTGTAAGCATTTCATTAGAATAGGCGGTATAGTTTGCACTGCTGCAGGATACAAGGATCAGAGCGCTTAAAACCATTAAGCTTATTCCTATATGCTTTACATTTCGAGTCATTTTAATTCCCTCCTTTTTCAATCAACCTTTTTTTATTATTACATTTTTACGCAATATATTCCTTCTTTTATTTGTTTTATTTTAAAAAGGCAAGACTCAGCCAGGGG
Organism: uncultured Syntrophorhabdaceae bacterium; assembly: GCA_964393225.1. Lineage (GTDB taxonomy): Bacteria > Desulfobacterota > Syntrophorhabdia > Syntrophorhabdales > Syntrophorhabdaceae > MWEV01. The sequence continues at coordinate 7,238 of CAYMTB010000026.1, read as the reverse complement.
ACATAGGTAATGATCGCAAGCCCGACGAGAAGGATGCCGATAAATGGAAGAGAAGCAAGGTAGAGATTTAATACGGGTTTGTTGAATCGGATACTGGAGATGAAGAGGTTGATCCCCAGGGGGGGTATGGAGGCCCCGATCTCCAGATTAGTAAGGAAGATGATCCCGAGGTGAATAGGGTGAATCCCATAGGCTTGGGCAACAGGTATAATAAGCGGAACCACAACGGTCAGTGCGGGAAACATGCCCATAATGCACCCGACTGCTAAAAGGAAGAAGTTGAGCATGACAAGAAAAAGAAAGGGGCTCGCAATATGGGCCTTTAAAAAATCCAATGTCTTCATCGGGAGTTCTGCATCTATCAAATAATTCGTCAGACCGAGGGCCGCCCCGAGTATGATAAGGATACCCCCTACCAGCACCATGCTATTTTTCATATGTTTCGGTAAATCTCCCCACTTAATATCCCTATAGATGAATACCTCTACCACGAGAACATAGGTCGCGGTAATAGCGGCTGCTTCACTTACCACAAAGTATCCGCCATAGATGCCTCCCAGAACCACAATGGGGAGCGGGAGCTCCCAGATTGCGTCCTTCACTGCCCTGAAAACCTCCGGCACGTTGAACCTGGTGCGCGGAACCTTGACTGCAACCGCCTTGTTGAAACAGAACAGGGCAAGGAGGAAAATCAGGAGTATTCCGGGCAGGAGACCGCCCAGAAACAGTTCGTCAATCCGTACCTTTGCCACGATAGCATAAATGATCAGAGGAAGGCTCGGGGGAAAGAGAAGACCCAACGTCCCCGATGTGGTTAAAAGTCCGAGAGAGAATGATTCCGGATATTTCCCCTTTAACATGGCAGGGAGAAGAATGCCTCCCATGGCAATAATAGTGAGTCCTGTCGCGCCCGTGAGGGCGGTAAAGACAGCACAGGTTAGGAGAGCGATCATCGATACCCCGCCTGGCAGCCAGCCCAATATTGCATTGGAAAGCCTGATTAATCTCCTTGGGGCACCGCTCTCAGAAAGAAGGTAACCGGCAAAGGTAAAGAGGGGGATCGCTACAAGGATCGGAGTTGTTGCCATTCGATGCATTTCGATAATCATGGCCGAGGAGTCAATCTGACCGGAAAAAAGCAGACAGAGCGTCAAGCCTGAAATAACAATAAAAAGTGGAGCGCCAAGGAGCATCAGAAGGAAAAGGGCAAGGATAACTGCAAAGAGGGTCATTCTTTCCTTTCCTGCAGGTAAACTGTGAAAACACTCTTGAGGAATTGAAAAAAATACCGGAATGCCATTATGCCGAATGTAACAGGAAGAATAATTTCCGAAATCCAGGACGGAATCCCCAAGAAAATTACACTCTTCATCAGAAACTCGTTATGAATAAACTTCAAAGCGGCAAAGGTAAGGAAGCAGCAAATCAAAAACGAAAAGGCATTGATAATAATTGCGACAATCTTCTTTCCGTTCGGTGATAACCACCGGGAAACAGCATCGATGCAAATATGCTTACCTTCCCGCGCTGCAATAGTGGCCCCGATAAATCCTGTCCATAATACAAGGCCCCGGACGAGGGCATCTCCCCAGGCAATCCCGGTGGAAAAAAGGTTTCGGAGTATAATCTGGGAAAAGGCGACGAGAATCAGGGCGCTTAACAGGATTACAAGGAAAATCTGCTCAATCCTGCCGATGACTTCATCGATCCGTTCCCATAGATCCGTCATTTCACTCCCTTGCGATAATTTAGCAGCTGAGAAGTAACATCATCCACGGTTTTCCTGGAAAATGATTTTCCGGTAATGCGGCCCATTGCATCGTTAGACAGTTTTCTGAGCTCATCAATCTGGTCCTTTGAAGGGGTTATGATCTTTACCCTTTGTTTCACCATCACTTTTATTGCCTCCTGATTTTCATTTCGGGTTATTACCTTCAATTGGCTTAAGTGACGCTGGGAGCTTTCAAGGAGAACAGTCTGATAGGAAGGCGGCAAACGGTTAAATACATCTTTACTCATAACGATAGCGCCTGCCACATAGGCAAGGGGAACGTTTGTCAGGTATTTCACTTTGGTAAACCACTGGAGCGAGATGGCCCCGGTTGGAGGAATATAAACAACATCCACCAGACCGGTTTGGAGACCCACCAGAACATCAGGAATAGAAAGGGGAATAGCAGTCACTTCGGCGGCATCGAAAACTGCCTTGGCCACGTGAGAATCCTCCTGGATCCAGACCTTTGTCTTCTTTATATCCGCTACGCTTGAGATAGGGATAGTGGAGGACATGAGGTAGACAAATCCTACCTCGGAAAAGCCCAGAAGGATATATCCATTGTCTTCAAAACCTTTCTTGAGAAATGCATCCATTTTTTTCAAAATGAAATCTACTTCGTCGTAATTTTGAAAGAGAAAAGGGATTTGCAGAACATTAATTTCTTTAAATATCGTTGATAGACTCGAAGAGGTCAGGGCTGCAGCCTGAATCTGGCCAATCTTCATTTTTCTAAGCATATCATGCTCATCACCCAGCACTCCGCCGGCATAAATCTTAAGCTGAAGCCTATTTTCGGTCTTTTTCATCACTTCAGCATTTAAGGCATGAAGCATCTTGACCCAGGAGTTTCCCTCCGGGGCCAGGGTGGCCAGCTTGATGACAACCCCTTTCTCGGCTCCATGTGCAGGCACGGTAAAAAGAAGGCATGCCAGCAGCAAGGGCCCGATAAATCTGATTCCGCTGCGAATGTTCATATCTGCTCCTATTCGAAAATTTCTTCTTTGCGATTCAACAGATCCTCTGCCTTCTTCCTGGCAACCGTATTAAGGAGTGTTACCTCCGGCAATATATCAGCGGGGGTATCCAGAACCTTTTGAAGAGTGGAGACAAAAAGATCTTTGTCGAGGGTCTGCCGCGCATAATAGTTTGCATAATAGACGTAGGTCATTAGAAATCTACCCTGCCCAATCTCTAATGCCTTCTGAAAATGTTTTTGAGCCTTTTTCAAGTCTCCGCCGGCATCCCTGGGCCAGGAGGCAAACCATATACCCATAAAGATGTGCGGTCCGCCATAATAAAAACCTTCGTCGAGTTCGAGCACCTTTTTCATCATCAGTTCAACCCTGGGAAGTTCAGCGATGGCCTCCATTGAATCGAGGTTCAGCTTGATCCAGCTTCCCCAGGAGGTCCCTGCCCAGAATAAGTACGGGACATCATTACTGCCGCAACTCTTCAAATCTTCCTTGAAATCATCAAAAAGGCTCTGAGCAGGGTTATTGAGACCCCTTATCTCCAGGGACCGCAGAGAATACTGCTTTGCCCTTCCATAAAGAAGCTTCGCATACTCCGGATCGGTCTCCTCGATAAAGGCCGACGTAAAAGAAGAATAAGTCCTGGCGGCATTGATAAGCAGCTGCTCGTTGTCCGGCACCGATTCGATCATGCCGTCCATCATCATCAGATAAGCAGGAATACCTTCACGGACCAGCTTAAGGTCGGATTGCTGAAAGGCGGATTTTGCCACCCCCTCCAGCAATGTCCCCGCTGCCGCAACGGTCAGCTTCTTGTTCGGCAGACAGCCGGTTGATAGAAATAGACATAGTACGCAGAGCAGAATAGGGATTTGCAGAGGTTTCATTTCTTTAACATGTTACCACAAAATATTTTTCTAAGGCAATGCTTAACCTGAGCCTCATTGCAAAGCCATGTGAAGTATGCAATAATTAAGAATATGATTAAACTATTCTTCGTATTTCTCGTGATATCAGCAGCCCTTGCCGGGTGCTGACTTCCCTGAAGCCCGGCAGGCACCGGGATTAAATGCACTACAGAAGGAGAATTATATTTCAACCTTTTCTTCGGGATGCTCATGTATTGACAACGGGGGGGTCTTTGGAGGTCTCGCGCTGATTCAACCGGACCAGTTTTTCACGCACCAGTTCGATATGTTCTTTCAATGTGTAAAGTTCGCCGTACAAATTGAGTGGTATACTGACTTTATTGGCCGCCGCCTCAATCCGGTCGAGCCTTGCGGAATATTCCGCAATTTGCCCCGACCGCAATGGTTGTGTTATTTCTAACTCAAGATATTTCAATTCGCCATACAAACGATAGAGTTTTGATCTGTTTCGCCAGGAATAAAACCAGGGCAGGATTCTCATAAGAGGAAATATAACAGCAAGTACCGGAATCAATATCTTGATTATACGGTCCAGCAATACGGCAACCCAGAAAGGCAGGTAATCAAGCAAAAAAGGGCGGCCCGTTTTATAGAACCTTTCTGCCTGGTCGCTTAAAGGAAAATCCTGAACCTTGGGGGCAGGAAATTCTCCAGCTTTATTTACCCAACCTGCACCCCCATGAATCTCGGTTGCGGCATCGAGGAGAAGATATATCAGTGCCGGGTGCATTGTATTGCGCACAATAAGATCTGTTGTTGGTGCAACGAGATTGATGTCCGATGGTGGCAACCTTTTCGTGATGTTTATTATACCCTTAGGCAATATCACATGGGACAGACCGGGAACAAGCCTTGTATATGCCTCTGCCTGGCTTAAATTCATAAGCTTCAAGTTGCGGGCATGAAGCAGTTCCTGCATATATAATGTATCAGTTGAGCCGATTGTAATAACAACGTCAATCCGGCCCTCCTTCAGTGCTTTAATCGCAGCCCCATCCGCAATATCCAGCAAGGTGGTCGGTTGATCTGCTACATTGCCGGCTTTGAGCAAATTGAGTGACAGTTTCCGCAGACCGCTTCCCTCCGGACCTATGGCGATCCTCTTTCCCTTGAGCTGTGAAAAATCATCGAGCGTTTTTTTACCCGTATAAAACACCCATAGAGGGCTGTACGTGATGCTTCCCAGAGAAAGCAGGTTAGGTGCATCAGTAACGGTACTCGCTCCCCCCTGAACAAATCCTACATCAACCGCCATTGTTTTATCTTTCAGTCGCCTGAGATTTTCCACTGATCCGGAAGAATTAAGTAAGTTGAGGTGCACATTTGAGCGTGCCAGGATTTCCTTGTAGCGCTCACCGAAAACAGCATACGTACGGCCTTCGATTCCGGTTGTCATAATGATAGTGCCGGGAGGTGCTGGTAGTACAACATAGTAGGCGATCAGGAAAACGGCAAGAACTACTAATAGCGCAGGAATAATAAATTTAAAAAGTTCGCGGGTAGAAATGTCACGAAACTTTATTTTTCTCATATCCGGTTTTTACTGCCTTTAATATTTGTAGCACTATCAATATATTTAATCAAGACTATGCAAGGAAATTTCAATTATTCTCCTCACTTTTAAGTTGTAATTAATGATCTGAAACTGGCAAGTCTTCTAAAATTTAACGCGGATAAATCATCAGAGCATGGTGCCGTGTTTGTTGCAATGAAAGCAACCATGAAACAGAATAAAAGCAAGGTCAGGCGTAATCCGGACCGTGTTCGGCGATAGCGTTACAGTGCGATTTTGAATAGCTCGAGCAGGCCGAAGGGCAGGATGCCCATATAGAGGACAAGAAATATGAGAATATAGCAAAGCAACTTTTCAGACACGGAAAGGTTGATCGGCACTGTTGTTGCGGCCTCTTTTGAGTAACCCATGCGGACAAGGTTAAGATAATAGAATATTGATATGACAGTATTTACCGCACCTATGATGACGATGGCAAGGTGGCCCGACCTGAAGGCGCTGGTCAAAAGAAAAAACTTACCGGTAAAACCACCTGTGGGCGGGATGCCTGCAAGAGAAAACGCGGCAACAGCCAATAGAAGAGCAAGGAGAGGCGACCTCCTTGAAAGTCCTGCAAGGTCGTTAAGCGTAACGTTCTCGCCTTTTTGCGAAAGCAGTATAAGCACATAAAAGCATGCAAGATTCATGAAAACGTATATCGTGATGTAAAACATTGCGGATGCGCTTCCTTCCGTGCTCATCGACAATATACCCAGCATCAGGTAGCCTGCATGGGCGATTCCCGAATACGCAAGGAGCCTCTTTAAATCCTTCTGGACAAGACCTACAAGATTTCCTATGGTCATGGAGAAGGCAGCGAGGACCATCAGTATATTGACAAATTGAACCGGCCCCGGCAATGCAAGCATTGTAATCCTTATCAGCAGGGCGGTTGCTGCAACCTTCGGTATGGTGGCGATAAAGGTCGTTGTACTGTTTGACGCCCCCTCATAAATATCTGGCGCCCAAAAATGAAACGGGAAAAGAGAAAGTTTAAAAAAGAAACCGGTCAGGGTCAGAATCAGCGCCAGAATCCCTATCGGTTTGGTCATAAACTGGGGAAAGGCGGTAATAATGTCTGAAAGGAATGTTGAGTGGGCCATCCCGTACATGTAGCTCATCCCGAAAACCATAACGCCGGTCGAAATGGCGCCGAAGAAGAGGTACTTAATAGATGCCTCTATCTGAATCTTTGTGTGTCCCTTCCTCAACGGCACGATTACATATAAGCTATATGATGAGATTTCAAGGGATATCACGATAGAGATAAGCTCAACCGAGCTTGTAAGCATCATCAGTCCCAGTGTTGAAAAACCGAAGAACATGTAATATTCAGGCAGATAGGCTTCTTCTATCTCCGTATTCCTGCCAAGCATCAACACCACCAGACAGAGCCCTAAACCTATGATAATCTTGAATATCTGCGAAAAAAGGTCAATCCTGTACGCACCTGAAAAAAGTTCACCGTTATTCGCTATACTTAGAACCGTCGCAATAAGTACGAGTAAAGTCAATAACCTTGCAAACGGAACGATACCGCTTTTCTTTTTACTTATTGAAAAGAAAAGGCAGATAACAGAAAACAAAAAGATGCTTAATTCAGGCAGTAACAACATTATCCTGGCTCCTTAATGCAAAATTGCTTGAAGCTGGTTAAAAAGGTGCGCCAACGTCTTTTCCATAACGTACACATAAGGCCGCGGAAAAAAACCAACCCATAAAACAAAGAGCATAAGAGGAAGCAGGTATACAACCTCTCGCGCATTCATGTCTTTGATAAAAACCTGATCTGTCCTTCCCCATACAATCTGTTTCAGCAATCTCAGCATGTAAGCTGCCGCAAGCACTGCGCCCACAACAGCAAGAAACCCTGCCAGCTTCGATTGCACAAACGTTCCGATAAGGACATATATTTCCCCGACAAAATTGTTCGTACCGGGAAAGGCAAATGCGGATATGGAAAAGAATCCGAAGAACCCGACATAAATCGGCATTATTTTGCCAAGCCC
>CAYMTB010000025.1:0-22003 GCA_964393225.1 uncultured Syntrophorhabdaceae bacterium | reverse complement strand
GTAAACCGGATCTACCACCTGTCTTATCTGCTGCATATTTATACCGGCAAGGATAATTGTGTAAGGGCAGATCCTTTCCCGGTTACGAGATACGCTTTACGGGGAACAGGATACGGTTTTTGACTGACAGCTATTCAATGAAGTAAGCGTTATTCCGCCTGGTGCATTGCCTGAATTAGCCAAATGGTCTTGATATTTTCGGAAGTTGTGGGTATAATAAGCACTGAAATTTAAAGAAGGCTTGTTTTCATCGGCGATTTCCCGGAGGACATATGAAAGTAGAGGCAGTTGATATTGATCGAGTTACAAAAAAGGTTGAAGTATTAGTCCCTGATGAACAGGTGACGGAAATATCAGAAAAGATCTATGAAGAATTAAAGAAAAAGGCAAAAATAAAAGGTTTCAGACCGGGTAAGGTCCCCAGATCTATTCTGACAACCTATTACAAAGATTATATTGATGATGAATTGAAAAAAAGGGTCATTGAAACAACAATGCCTGAAGCCCTTGCAAAGGTAAATGTCAGCCCTGTGACAGAGCCTGTTGCTGATTTTATAGAGGAAGAGGGGCGCTTTGGTTATACCCTTCTGTGTGAAGTACTGCCGGAAATAGAATTACCTTCCTACAAAGGTATAGAAATTGAAGTGGATGTCATTAATGTTACAGATGAAGAAATCAACACAAGGATTGAAAGCATGAGAGGAATGCACGCCGAAATGATAACCCGCGAAAGTGATGCCGGTGCACAAAAGGGTGATTTTCTCATTATTAAGTATCAGGGTTACATGAATGGAAAACCTGTTAAAGATATTGCAACAGAGGCTTATCCGATTGAACTTGGTACATCTCAGCTTATGCCGGAATTTGAAAACTCCTTATATGATATGAAGGCAGGTGAAACAAAGGAAATCAATATAGACTTCCCCGAAGACTATCCGAATAAGGAAATAGCAGGTAAAACAGTACTTTTTGAAGTTGAAGTAAAAGACATCAGAGAAAAAAGGCTTCCAGAGGTTAATGACGAATTTGCCAAAGACATAAATTTTGAAAACATGGAAAAAATGAGAGAAAGCCTGAAGGGTGAAATTGAAAAGGAAAAACGCAACTCAAGAAAACAGCTTATTTCCCAGAAACTTATTGAGACATTGATCAGTGGTGTTGATATTCCTGTCCCGAAGAGGCTTCTCGAGAAACGAACTGAAGCAATGATAGAAGATGCCAAAATGCGCTTTGATACTTCAAAGTTTACAGAAGATGAACTGCAGGTATTTCAGGATAATTTTAGAAAGGATTTTGAAAAGAAGGCCGAAGAGAGAATCAAATCAGATACAATACTGGCTAAGATTGCAGAAATTGAGACGATCAAGCTTGAAGATGATGATGTTCACAACAGAATGAAAAAGATTGCAGAGGAAACAAAAAGACCTTATGATGATGTTAAAGGGTTTTACGAAAAATATGACCTCATAGATAGCATAAAGAACAGCATCATGCAGGAAAAGACGATTGATTTTTTAAGGGATAATGCGACCATAAAGGAGAAGATATGAACCTCGTTCCCATAGTAATTGAAAAAGACGGCAGGGGGGAACGCGCGTATGATATCTATTCAAAATTGCTCAAGGAACGGATCGTTTTCCTTGGCAGTGCCATAGATGATAATGTTGCGAATGTTATTCTTGCACAACTCCTCTTTCTCGAGTCTGAAGACCCGTCAAGGGATATATACCTTTATGTAAATTCTCCGGGTGGTTATATCACGAGCGGGCTGGCCATATATGACACAATGCAGTATATAAAATCTCCCGTGATAACAATGTGCACCGGTCAGGCGGCAAGCATGGGGGCGGTCCTTCTTGCAGGCGGCGAACCAGGCAAACGATTCGCTCTTCCACACTCAAGGATCCTTATCCATCAGCCCCTAGGCGGTGTACAGGGACAGGCAACCGACATAAACATCCAGGCAAAAGAGATTTTGCGTGTGCGTGAAGAGATTAACAGAATATTTGTGAAGCATACAAATCAGCCTTTCGAAAAAATATCAATAGATACCGAAAGAGATTTTTATATGACTGCCGAACAGGCAAAGGACTACGGCATAATAGATGAAATAGTGGAGAAGAGACAATGACAATGATTAAAAAAAATAACGGAAAGGCGATGAAACTGCATTGCTCTTTCTGCGGCAAAAGCCAGGACGAGGTGAAAAAACTTATTGCTGGCCCTATGGTATATATATGTGATGAATGTATAGGGTTGTGCAATGAGATTATACAGGATGAAGTTAAAAAGGAACGGTTTGATTATATCAAATCTTCACTTCCTAAGCCCCATGAGATCAGGAAACTTCTTGATGAGTATGTGATTGGTCAGGATTATGCAAAGAAAGTACTTTCCGTTGCTGTTTATAATCATTATAAGAGAATAGAGGCCAAAGCAAGTTTTGACGATGTCGAGATACAAAAAAGCAATATACTTCTCATAGGCCCGACAGGCTCAGGAAAAACGCTCCTTGCACAAACACTGGCGAAGATTCTTCATGTCCCTTTTACGATCTCCGACGCCACGACCCTTACAGAAGCGGGTTATGTTGGTGAAGATGTTGAAAACATTATTCTCTACCTTCTTCAAGCTGCCGACTACAACGTGGAAAAGGCAGAAAGAGGGATTGTCTATATTGATGAAATAGATAAGATATCGAGAAAAACAGACAGCCCCTCCATAACGAGGGACGTATCAGGAGAAGGTGTGCAGCAGGCACTTTTAAAGATTATTGAGGGTACTGTAGCAAACGTACCACCGAAAGGCGGAAGAAAACACCCCCAGCAGGAATATATTAAAGTAGACACATCAAATATACTTTTTATTTGCGGCGGCGCATTTAATGGTGTTGACTCAATTATTGCCAACAGGATTGGAAAGAAGGGTATCGGTTTCGGGGTCGATGTGGAGGGGGGACGTGATAAGAGATATTCGGAACTTATCAGAGATATTCAGCCGGAAGACCTTTTGAAATACGGTTTAATACCTGAATTTATCGGTAGACTGCCCATTATCGCAACGCTTGGCGAACTCGATGAGGGCGCACTTGTGGAAATTTTAAAAAGACCCCGCAATGCAATTATAAAACAATACAAAAAACTCTTTGACCTTGAAAATGTAAAGCTTACGTTTACTGAAGGGGCCATCAGGGCCATTTCAAGGGAAGCAATGAAGAGAAAAACAGGCGCAAGAGCCTTGAGATCAATACTGGAAAAAGTTATGCTTGATGTAATGTATGAAATACCCAATCTGTCCAATATTAAAGAATGTGTCCTCAATGAAGAAGCAATCGTGAGCCATGAAAGGCCCATATTTATCTATGAGGAAGAGGCGAAAATAGCTTAAAGGTAGTTTTAGGTTGTAAGTGCTGAGTTTTTCGTTGAGAATCTTGATTTGAAAAGCTTTGATATGAAGAGTGAATCGTGAACAGCTATTTGACATTGACCTGTAAACCTGTTATAGTTACCAGCATTGGGCGGGTAGCTCAGCGGGAGAGCATCGGCCTTACAAGCCGGGGGTCGCAGGTTCAAAACCTGTTCCGCCTACCATTGAAGCGGGGACGTAGTTAAGTCGGTCTATAACGCCGGCCTGTCACGCCGGAGGCCGCGAGTTCAAGTCTCGTCGTCCCCGCCATTTTTTTAATAAATATTTTTTATAAAATAATAAATAACAGGTGCCCTATGCATCTTATCATCTGTATCCACAATCATCAGCCAGTCGGGAACATGGACTTCATTCTTGAAGAGGCATATCGGAAATCCTATCTGCCTTTCTTCGAGACATTGAAGAGTTTTGAAGATATTAAAATTAATCTTCACTTTTCCGGTTATCTTCTCACGTGGCTCAGCCAGAACAAGCCAGAATATATTGAGTTGTTAAATGTGCTGAAAAAGAACGGACAGATTGAAATAGTCTCTGGTGGCATGTATGAGCCGATTTTGTCGCTCCTGCCGGAAGAAGACGGGATTGCACAGATTAAGATGCACATGGATTATGCGGAAACAATTTTTGGCGGGAGACCAACGGGTATCTGGCTTGCTGAAAGGGTATATGAGCCGCATATACCAAAGATCCTTAACAAAGCAGGCGCGCTATACACCCTTGTGGATGATAACCATTTCAAGGCCGTAGGGATCTCAGAGGAAGAGCTTCACAGATATTTTGTGACTGAATACGAAGGCTACAAGTTGTTTATATTTCCTGGTCTTGAGTCTTTAAGATATGCCATTCCCTTTAAACCAATAGAAGACATCGATAAATACTTCAAAGAAATGGAAAGGGCTGGTGAAGACCTTGCGGTCTTTGGCGATGATGGTGAAAAATTCGGTCTGTGGCCTGGTACCTACGAGCATGTGTATGATAAGGGCTGGTTAAATACTTTTTTTACATATTTATCCGAGAACAAAGAGTGGCTAAAAACAGTTACATTCAGCGAATATATTGCTCATAACCCTCCAAAGGGTCGTATTTATTTGAATTGCAACTCATATATGGAAATGGCAGAGTGGTGCCTCCCTGCAACAAAGTCCGGCAAATACGAAGAATGTCTTAACGATGCGTCCATTGACAGCAAAGAATTTGTGAAAGGCGGTTATTTCAAGCATTTCCTTGTAAAGTATGATGAATGCAACGACATGCATAAAAAGATGCTCATGGTAACAAAAAGAGCGAATAAGAATGCAGAGGCGAAAAAGCATATTTTTATGGCCCAGTGTAACGACAGCTACTGGCACGGCGTATTCGGAGGGCTCTATCTTCCTCACCTCCGTGGTTCTGTTTACCGGAACCTCATTGAAGCAGAAAAAATATTAGACCCTGAAAAGCCCTTTGTTGAGGGAACGTCTGAAGATGTCAATCTGGATGGCTTTGAAGAAGTTGTTATCAATAATAATGACATCAAGGCATATTTTTTACTGAAAGAAGGCGGGGCACTTTATGAACTTGACTATAAGCCTTCTCTTACGAATATCATGGCAACACTCTCAAGAAGATATGAAGGATATCATGATAAAATAAAGGATGCATCATCTGCTGAAGTTGCAGATGGTACCAGGACTATCCATGATATGGTTATCGCAAAGGAGGAAGGCCTCGACAAATACCTCCATTATGACTGGTACAGAAGGGCATCGCTTGTCGATCACATTATGGAAAAAGATGCTGTCACCTTTGAAGGTTTTTATAACAGCAGCTACCGTGAACCGGGTGATTTCGTGAAAGAACCCTACAAAGCGACAATAGAAAAAGACAAAAATCTGGTACAGGTTACATTGAGCCGGGACGGGCATTTCTGGAAAGGTGGCCGCGCTTATCCATTATCTGTAAAAAAGAGTATTGTACTGCATAAGGGTTCGAGCGAGTTGATTGTCGATTATTATGTTAATGGCGAAGTGAAAGAACCTTTTTATTTAGGGGTAGAATTTAATTTTTCCTTCCTTGGAACTGGGGGAGAGCGGTACATTGAGGCGGGAAATGAGAAACTGAATCTTACAACTCAGGGAATCCTTGATGTGTCTCAGCATGTGGTTTTTCATGATCCTTACCAGAACATTAATGTTTCAGTTGGTTTCGATGCCCCCTCCTTTGTGTGGACCCATCCAGTGGAGGTTGTTTCATTGTCCGAACATGGATTTGAAAGAAATTATCAGAGTACCATGCTAATGCCTGTCTGGGAGATTAATCTGGCTGACGGCCCAAGGAATATTCACATCAAACTCGGGTTTGATCAGACCAAATAAAAAAGATGTTCAATGTTTACTTTAAAAGTCTTGAGCCTTTAGCCTCGAGCCTTTAATATGGTTTCCGTAATCATTACAACCTATAACCGCCGCAAATTCTTAAAAGAAGCCATCCTCTCAGTTATTAATCAGGACTACCAAAACAAAGAAATCATAGTTGTTGATGATGGCTCAACTGACAATTCATACGAGGAAGTCAGCAGATTTCCGGTAAGGTATGTCTGGAAGGCAAACGGAGGCATCAGCAGTGCCCGTAACTGCGGCATAGCGGCATCGAAAGGGGAATATATTTCATTCCTTGATGTGGATGACGTCTGGATGAAGGGAAAACTTTCCACACAAATGGAATTGATGAAAGGCGAAGGATTTTTCATATCTTACACAGATGAAATATGGATACGAAACGGAAAAAGACTCAATCAGAAACTGAGACACAAGAAATATTCAGGTCATATATTTGAGCGATGCCTGCCTCTCTGCATTATAAGCCCGTCATCGGTTGTTATAAAAAGAGATGTTTTTGATGATGTCGGGTTATTTGATGAATCCATGCCGGTATGCGAGGACTATGATATGTGGCTTCGAATTACAGCGAGACACCCCGTTTTGTTTATCGAAAGGCCGTTGATTACCAAACAGGGAGGGCACGAAGACCAGCTTTCAAAAAGCGTTGAAGCGATAGACCAGTTCAGGATAAAAAGTCTCGTTAAAATCCTTAATAGTGGTACTTTAAGCGGCGATATGAAGGTTGCCGCGATAGAGGAATTAAAGAGGAAATTAGCTGTTTACGTGACGGGTGCGCGGAAAAGAGGGAGAACCGAAGAGGTGGATCATGTTCTTGAAATTATAAAAGACGTGAAAGGCTTGGGTGGTGAGTGAGAATGTCAAAATATACAATCATTGCAACCTCAACATTTGGTCTTGAATCTGTTGTGGCATATGAATTGAGGTCGCTTGGCTATTCAAATCTTGTTACTGAAAATGGGAAGATCTCTTTTGAAGGCGATGAGAGGGATATCGCCCGCTGCAATGTATGGCTCAGGACTGCTGACAGGGTACTTATTGAAATTGCAAAATTCAGGGCAGAGGATTTTGAAGAACTGTTTCAGGGAACCCTTAAAATCAAATGGGAGGAAATTATTCCCCTTAAGGGGAAGATGCACATCATCGGCAAATCAATAAAATCAAAACTTTTCAGCGTTAAGGATTGTCAGGCCACCGTTAAGAAGGCTGTTGTGGAAGCAATGAAAAGAAAATATAAGGTGGTGCATTTTGAGGAATCGGGACCGGTCTATAAAATTGAAGCGGCCCTTTTAAAGGATATTGTTACGCTTACCATTGATACAACGGGAGCAGGTCTCCACAGGAGAGGATACAGAAAGGATACAGGGGAGGCACCCCTCAGAGAAACGCTTGCCGCGGGACTTGTCATGCTGAGCAGGTGGAACCCTTCTGTTCCTGGGGCTCGCGTCGCCCCCTCCTCCGGCAAAGCCACAGGAGCCCCCCCCTCATGCTCGCCGTGCTCGCAGGGTAGATTCCCCGGAGTGACGAGTGATAAGCAGAGTATCACGTCGGGAATCTACCCGGTACTTGCAGACCCTTTTTGCGGTTCCGGCACGATTCCTATAGAAGCCGCCATGATAGGAAAAAACATTGCCCCTGGTTTGAAGAGGACCTTTGCTTCCGAGGAGTGGCATCAGATTCCCGGGAATATCTGGGATGAAGTAAGGAGCGACGCGTCTGCCCTGGTGAAGGACTCTGATTTTAGAATCCTTGCATCTGATGTTGACGGTTATGTCCTGAAGAAGGCAAGGACGAATGCGCAGAATGCCGGCGTCGCAGATTGCATCGCCTTTCAGAAACTTCCAGTATCAGATTTTCGATCCGGCAAAAGGCATGGGTATATAATCTGTAATCCGCCATACGGGGAAAGGGTAGGGGATGTCAAGGATGTGGAAGAAATTTACCGTGCTATGGGTGAAACGTTTTTGCAGCTCGATTCGTGGTCTTTTTTTATACTTACAGCACACTCTGATTTTGAGAGGTTTTTTGGTAAAAGGGCTTCCAGCAACCGCAAATTGTTTAATGGCGATATTAGATGCTATTATTATCAATACCATGCAGGAAAATTTCGAAACCCTAATTTCGAACCCCTAAACAAATTCAATATTTAAATATCAAACCTTATGAATTTATCTGATCGATCGTATAAGTGATTTTAATTTTTTAATATCATCCCGGGAGAGTTGCTTGTCTTTAAAATATAGCCTTTCAAATTCCATGACAAACGCATAAGAGGATTGTCGAATTTTCCCGTCTGGAATTTGCATGACAAATTCTTCAAGTCCCTGTGTTTTTATTTTTTCATAGCCGTGTTTGCCCACTTTTTTTTGAAATAAAGCGAGGAGTTTCTTTTCCCTGGAATTGTCATACCTGATTGCGGAACGGATAGCGAACACAATTCCTGCCAAAGCGAGGACAATTAATAGATATTTTGCAATGTCAGCTTTGTCGAAAGAAAGTTTGAAATTGGGTTTCTTAATGCTTGATCTTATTGAATAAAATATTGAGAGCTGCTTTTCAAAATTATAGTTAATGACCGTTGCATACCAGTAATAATTGATGGTATCGAGCAATACGCTCAGTCTGAAAAATATGTCCCCCTTCATAAGAGATGCAAAGTGATCAAGTGCCGCAGGAGTCGGGTCCATACGAATCCAGCCTTTTTCCCGGATATACGCTTCAACCCATACGTGGGCATTTTTTTGAGGCACTAAATAGTATCCACCCAGATCATTGTAGTATCCACCCTTATAACCGCCCACAACTCTCGAAGGTATACCTGCAAGACGGAGCATTATGGCAAAAGCAGAAGCGAAGTATTCGCAGTTGCCGGATTTAGAAAGAAATAGAAAATCATCGAGAGGATTTTTTGTGACCGGAAGGTTTTTAAGGGAATATTTGTATGTTCCATCATTAAGGAATGCATAAATGGATTGCATGTTTTTGGCTTCATCTTCGTATATGGCAATACGCTTTACAAGCCTTACAATCTCTTGAGATAAATTTTCAGGTATCTGGAGGTATCTGCTTTCTTCAATTTCACTCTCGACGATAATGTCGGTAATAATTGAAATAGCCTCGTACCGTATCCTTTTGTCGATGTAACCAGTTGAAATAAAAGTAAAATCATCATACTTATTTGTGCCTCTGTAAAATATATAAACCGGTTTATCAAGCGCAAAAAGGTACCTGTTTTCATATGGTTCAAGATAGATAAGCTGTCTGATGCTTTTACCTTTTGATGAAGATGGAAAGGACATTGAAACCACATCCTTCGTTGAACTCTTCCACGCTGTACTGTCAAAATAATCAAGTACTATACCTCGCCAATAAAGGTTGTTATCTTCTATTTTTTCCATATTGACCCTTAATATTGCGCTTGAATCCTCCTGAATATCAGAAACAACACCAAGCCTTACATTATCTGTGAAACCTGTTTTCGCCTTGTCGGCCCTGTTAAGGAAATGGAAGAGAGGATACTGTGTACGGGGGAGTATGATGAACATAAAAACAGCTACAGGTATGGCTACCAAGGGGATGTACATGGATTTGAGAACTATTTTTATTACAGTCTGCTTTGTAAAATATAGATTGGGGTCCTGCGAAAAATATGTAAGCAAAACAATGGAGGTTGTAAGAAGAAAAACAAGTATAAGGAGATATGCGATGAAGGCTATATCAAGAGAAAGCAAACCGAGACCGGCAAGCAGAAAGAGGACAATTGCATAAATCTGCATATAATCTCTGAATTTCTTCTCTTCAATGAACTTGATTGCAAGGAGAATTAACAAGGCTTCGACAATCTGTGTTACAAGATCACCGAGATTAAACCGGTAAAAAGAAAAGAATATGACCAGCAGCGAGAGCGAATTTAGTGCCCATCGCGGAATATAGAATTTCTTGCTGTACTCAAAATACAGGGAAAGGCAAAAAAGAGATAAAAAGGCAATATTAAAAAAAATATCAACATATTTGAATACAGAGATGAATCCCAACATACCGACAAGATAGGTTATAAGCTTGACAATGGTTTCAATGTTGAATGCCGATTGTCGAATTCGTAATTCGGAATTTCCTGATCCCTTTTCACTGACCCCTGACGCTTCACCGCTCATAAAGCGCCAATCCTTTCAGCATGCTTATCTTATGATTACGTGAAGTTCCTGGTTCATACAGCATATCTTTTATTTTTAACCCTACCGGCATATTCTTTTTAAGGAGTTGAATAATAGAATAGGAGATACAGGAAATCTTTTCTTCAGTGTCTTTTATGATTACCTTGTTAAAATCTATGGTAATGGGCTGATGTAAGAGTGACGAGAGTTCTTTTGTTTTCAATGCGCCTGTTTTCGCAGTGGCTTTCCAGTTGATATATTTTAACGGATCACCGTACACATATTCCCGTATGGAAACAATATCTGATTCAAAACCTATTTTATCGGAGGCCTTTTCACCTTTTAACCTTTTTCCCTTTTCATAAAGTGTTACGAGATCGCATTTTTTTAATTCGGGGAAGACAACGCAATCAAACGTGTTGCTTAGGTGTCTGAATCTTGTAAAAAAATTGAAGGGGAATACAGAGCTTATATACACATCTTTTATTGTATATTGACCCCTCTTATGAAAAGAAATATTTATATATTTTATTGTTTCACTTTTAACGTCTGTAAAAGGAAAAAGTACCGAATGTCCGTCAATATGAATTTTCAATAAAAATACCGGTAACAGTCTTTTCTTGTTTCTAAGTATTATTTTCAGGGGGAAATTGTTTTTTGCATAGATTTCCTGAGGAAATTCCACTTCAACAGCCATTTTCGACAGGTTGTTCTTACCGAAGAACCCGGAAATTCCCATGAAGCTTAAGAGCGCTGAAACGATGAGGTATATGAGATTATTACCCGTATTGACCGCAGATACGCCCAGCAGTATTGTCAAAAGAATATAGAGAAAACCTGCTTTTGTAATTTTTATTACGCCGGGGTGGGTATTGCCTCTATTAAAGATTTTACGATCTCCTTTTTATCGAGCGCCTCATATTCCTCTTTAAACAGGACCCGGTGCGGTATTGTGTATCCGGACAATTCTTTTATATCTTCGGGAATAACGAAATCCCTGCTGCGGAAATATGCATTTGTTTTCGCTGTGCTTATGAGGGTCAGGGCTCCACGCGTTGAAAGCCCTGCCGTGAAGTACTCATTGTTTCTTGTTGCCTCTATAATTGCAAGGGCATAATCGAGAATCTTATCAGATACGTAAACGTTTTTTTCTATATCTGCATGAAGCTGGATAACCTCTTCCTTATTCATTACAGGTTCTATTGTATAGAGCTCTTCCCGTTTGCTTCCAAGTTTAAGGATTTCCTTTTCTGCGTCTCGTGAGGGATATCCGATGCTTATTTTCATCATGAATCTGTCGAGTTGAGACTCAGGAAGGGGAAATGTTCCGAACTGTTCAACAGGGTTCTGGGTGGCAATAACAGAAAACAGTCTTGGGAGTTTATATGTTTTTCCCTCAATGGTTACCTGTTTTTCTCCCATGGCCTCTAAAAGCGCGCTTTGTGTTTTCGGTGTAGCCCGGTTTATTTCATCGCAGAGTACTATATTGTTAAAAATAGGTCCCGGATGAAATTCGAATTCTCCGGCACTCTTGTTATAAATGGATAGCCCCGTAATGTCTGTAGGAAGCAAATCGCTGGTACACTGGATCCTTCCAAATGTAAGACCAAGTGACCTGGCAATGCCAATGGCAAGGGTTGTCTTTCCAAGCCCGGGCAAATCCTCAATCAACAAATGACCTCTCGAAAAAAAGGATACAAGAGATAGCCTGAGCGGTATGTCCTTTCCCTGGAGGTAGTTCGAAAGAGATTTTATTATATAGTCAATTTTGTGGTTATTTATTTCCATTCAAAGTCTCTGGTTCTTAGGCTATAAACTATCAGAATCTGTTCACAGTTCGCGGCTATCCAGTATTATGTACCTATCAACTATGAGCCACATTATACCACATTCTGGCCTCACCTGCTTTATTAATGAGTGTTTTTTGCAACCATGAGAAAACAGTGATAAATTTTGAAAACAAAAACCCCGCTTTGCAGGCGGGGTTTACCGGGTTATACTTTAATTTAAATTAATAATCAATAGTCTGCTTCCTGGGTGATGCCTGCAAGCGTCCAGTTTCTGTCGCCTATTTTTCGTGTAAAAGTCCAGTATTCAAGGAATTTTACCGGGTCGCTTGAACTACCTGAGATTAGCTGACTGTTTGTTTCGTCAACGGTATAATCAAGAATATTTGCGAGGAATTTCACCGTTATGTATTCTTCGCCCTGATCCTGGACAGCGTCGACAATCTCAACCTGCCGCATGGCAATATTCTCAAGGCGGTTGATCTGTTTATTAGCTATATAATTATTAATATCAGTCTGAAAGGTGTTCAGCATCTGGGGTGTCAGAAGGTTCCGTACACTGTTCAGGTCACGCTTTGTCCAGCCGCTCTGGATTTTGAAGAAATTATCTTCTGCCAGTTCTTTAAACCTGTTGTCATCAAAGGAGGGATCCATTTCCCTTATGTGGCGTATACCTTGAGAGATCGGGTCTCCTTGCTGTGGAGCCGGTTCGTATACAGGTTCCGGTACGGGCTCGCTGTAGCTGTATGAAGGGGAATAGCCAGCTCCTGCTGCACTCATTTGCATTTCCTCAGCCTTTCGTGCACGATATTTTTTATAGATAAAATAGGCTATTCCTGCAATAACGAGCAGGATGATTATATCGCTAAAGCCAAAACCGCCGCCGCCCCATCCGCCACCACCGACACCGGCATTACTACGGCCGCCGAATAGCATGTTTCCAATCATCCCACCTATGAGTCCGCCGCCAATTCCGTAGAGGAGACTTTTCCCGAATGATGGCTGCGGCTGTTGAATAGGAGGAGAGGCTTGTGTTGTTGGCTGCTGAGTGCGTTGCTGTGTGCTGCTTGGGGTTTGGGTTGGTGTTGTCCTCTGGTAGGTCCTGCTGCCACTGCCAGATGTTCTTCCGCCGCCTGCACGTGCGAAAACGATGGATTCCATCCCGACAAAGAAAAGAAAAAGGAAGGTAACCAATATTATAAAAATATTGGATTTTTTATTTGAAAACCATTTTATCATCTTGCCTCCTGATTATTTTTTTTCTTTAACGATGCATTAAAGATACCACACCAAAGTTAATGATGTCAAAACCTTGATGTGCATGGTATATTGTGCTTGATTTTAAGGTATCAGGTATATTATGAAGAATATTTGCAAAATTAAACAAATATCGAAAACGGGAGAATGATAGTTATGTCGAATGTTGGTGTAGTAGGAATACAATGGGGAGATGAAGGCAAGGGAAAGATAATTGATATATTAAGCGGTTTCGCCGATGTGATTGTAAGGTTTCAGGGCGGGGCAAACGCCGGACATACAATAGTTGCAGACGGAAAAAAGGTAATACTTCATTTAATCCCCTCAGGCATTCTTCATGAAGGGAAATATTGCATCATCGGTAACGGTGTTGTTCTGGACCCGGGCGTGCTGGAGCAGGAGATAAGCGAACTCAAGTCCATTGGGTATATGAAAGACGACAAAAAATTTATGATCAGCGGGTTGACACACGTTATCATGCCGTACCATAAAAAACTTGATGCATTGAAAGAGTCAAAAGGTAAAAAGAAGATAGGCACTACAGGGAGGGGAATAGGTCCTGCCTACGAAGATAAGGTGAGCAGGTTAGGGATAAGGGTTATTGATCTCCTTGATAAAAAGGTGTTTTCTGAAAAGGTTAAGCAAAATCTTGAGATAAAAAATTTCATCATAAAAAAATACTATAAAGATGAGGGTTTCAGGGCGCGGGATATAATCAAGGATTTTGACGGTTACAGAATACTCCTGAAAAAGTATGCTGCCGATACAACAGAGTTTCTTCATAAAAGCATAGAAAGGGGCAGAAAAATACTTTTTGAAGGTGCTCAGGGAACATATCTTGACATCGATCATGGTACATATCCTTATGTCACTTCTTCCAATACCGTTTCTGGAAATATTGCATCTGGAAGCGGTGCACCACCAGCATCTGTAGATTACATCCTGGGTATTTGCAAGGCCTATACGACAAGGGTAGGAGAGGGGCCTTTTCCCACAGAATTATCAGATGAAACAGGAGAGAAGATTAGGAAGATTGGTGGTGAATACGGTTCTACTACCGGAAGACCAAGGCGGTGCGGGTGGTTTGATGCAGTTATAGTCAGAAGGGCGCTGAAGCTTAATGGGACCAAAGGGCTGTGCATGATGAAACTCGATGTTCTTGATGAGTTTGAGAAAATCAGAATATGCGTCAGATACAAAATAGGTAAAAAGTTTTATTCTGAGCCGCCAATGGCAACAAAGGCTTATTACGAGTGTGAACCTGTTTATGAAGATGTTGATGGCTGGAACAAGTCAACGAGAGGTATCACAAAGTATGAAGATCTCCCGTTGAATGCAAAAAAATATCTTAAAAGGTTAGAGGAAGTCGTGGGGGTCAATATAGACATTATCTCCACAGGACCCGAAAGGGAAAGCACGATTATCCTGAAGAATCCCTTTGAATGAAAGATGCGTAATCAATAATAGCCTGTTAATTATATTGACTTTACACATTTTTTGGGTTTAGATTAATGACTTTAAGTTTATTCTATGGACGGAGGGAGGGAATGATGAATGCCAGCAGTTATTGTAAGAGAAGGAGAGTCCTTCGAAAGTGCCCTTAAAAGGTTTAAAAAACAATGCGAAAAGACAGGTATACTTTCTGAAATAAAGAAAAGAGAGCATTACGAAAAGCCAAGCGTCAAGAAGAAGAAAAAGATGCTTGCTGCTAAAAAAAGAGCATTAAAAAAACTAAAAAGGGTAATGGACAAGGGACTTTACTAATAATGGAATACAGATCCAGGATAGAAGAAGGTCTCAAGATTTCTTTAAAACAAAGGGACAGCATAAGAGTGTCCATATTACGGATGCTCTTAGCTGCCATCAAAAATAAAGAAGTTGAAAAGCTTCGGGCTTTATCAGAAGACGAGTTTTACGCTATCGTAAAAACGTCGATAAAGCAACACATCGAATCTATCGAAAGCTTTAAAAAAGGAAACAGAACAGACCTTGCTCAGAAAGAGGAAAAGGAACTCGAAATTTTGAAAGAGTTTTTGCCTGCGCCTTTATCTGAGGAAGAACTGCTAAAAGAAATAGAAGAGGCAATAAAATCACTGGAAGCAAAGAGCCAGAAGGATATGGGGAAAGTGATTAAATTCCTTATGGAAAAATATCCCGGGAGGACAGACGGAAAGGTGTTAAGCGGAATGGTGCTTAAAAGACTATCTTCTCAATAGATAGCCGCAAGCCCTCTATGATTGACAAGACCTTATTATACCTCGATTATACAAAACTACTCGAACTATTCAAAAATTTCTCTTCAATACAATATGTTCATGAATTAATTTCCAACCTTGGCCCCCTTTACACTAAAAGCGAAATACTGGAAAGACAGGATAAAATTGAAGCCCTCATTGAGGTTTTGAGATGGGACGGGAATATCCCGTTTTCGAATATCCCTGCCGCAATAAAGGGTATTTTAAAGCGGCTTAATATAAAAGATTCACTTCTTGAAGCCGGAGAATTTGTGGCAATTTCCAGTTTCCTCAGTGCTTGTGATGATATATCAAGATTTCTCAAAAAAACTTTCATTAAAAAACCGTTTATTGAACAGGCAATTCAAACAATAAAGCCTTTCAATCCTCTATTTTCAAAAATATTGAAAACCATAAACAGCGAAGGTTTTATCGAAGATACCGCCTCTTATGAGCTATCCAAAATCAGATCTGACCTTTATGTTTATAAAGAAAGGATAAGGAAACAACTCGAAAAGATGATGGAGAGAGAATCGGTAACCCCTATTCTTCAGGATGTCTACATAGCTATGCGAAACGGGAGATATGTAATACCTTTGAAGCCTAATTTTAATCAGTTCATTCAGGGGATTGTTCACGACTATTCACACTCCTTGAAAACTTCTTTTGTTGAGCCTGTTGAATGCGTAGAACTGAATAACAATATAAATATCCTTGCGAAAGAGGAAAAGGAAGAAGAAACAAGAATTCTCAAGGAATTGACTGAATACATCAGGAAATCTGTTAGCGACCTTGAAGTGAATCTTGACGCAATATGTGAGTTGGATTTTTACCAGAGCCTCGGCCTTTTCAGCACGAAGTTTGAATGCGTAAGGCCGGAAATAAGTGTTGATGAAACAATAGATATAAAGGATGCGAGAAATCCTTTTATTACCATATCCAAAAAAGACCAGACAATCCCTGTAGATATACATATGGATAGAGACAAGAATGCCATGATCATAAGTGGTCCGAATGCGGGTGGTAAAACAGCGGCATTAAAGACGGCAGGACTTTTGTCTCTCATGGCGCAAACCGGTTTATTTATACCTGCATCCGGAAGGCCAAGGTTTCCGGTCTTTTCAAAAATATTAGCAATTATAGGAGATGAACAGGACATTTCTATGGAGCTCTCAAGCTTTACCGCACACATGATGACGATTAAGGATATATATAACAAAACAAGAGGCGGAGAGCTAATCCTCATTGATGAAATCGGCGGCAATACAGAGCCGCAGGAGGCATCCGCATTGGCAATGGGTATTATTGACACCTTTGTCGAGAAAGGCTGCAAAGTAATTGTTACTACCCACTTAAATCTTTTAAAGGCATATGGATACACGAGACCCTTTGCTATAAATGCTTCTACTGCCTTTGATCCTGAAAACATGAAGCCCCTTTATAAGCTTTCTTATGGTATTGCAGGATACAGCAACGCCATCAATGTTGCGAAGAACATCAATATTCCAGATGAGATTATCGAAAGAAGCTACGGATATATGGGGACGCAGGAGCTTATGCTCAACGATCTTATTGGTGCGTTGGAAAGCGGAAAACAAAAAATAGATGAGGAGAGAAAGGAGCTGGGCAGGCTCCGGGAAGAATTTAAACAGAGACTCGCTTTACTTAAACAGAAAAAGGATGAATATATAAAAAAAGTAGATGAAAGATGCAGCAACAGACTGCTGGAACTGGAGACAGAGCTGGAAGAGGTAAAAAAAGAGATTGCAAAAAAAGAAAAAACGTCTATAAAGATAAGCAGGGAAAGATTGAGTGGTTTAAGGGATAAATATGTTAGAGAAGAAGTTAAAAAACAGGATAATATTAAAATCGGCGATTATGTCAAAATAAGGACACTTGGAAGCAGTGGATATGTGGCAGAGATTGATGAAGAAAGAGACATCTGCGAAATTGTAACAGGTAATGTGAGAACAAAGATCAATAGGGTTTTTGTAAGTAAGGTAATTAATGAGCCCAAGATGATTATTCATAACAAAACAGAACTAAATGTTGAACGTATCAATGATTTAGAGTTAAATCTCATAGGCATGCGGGTAGAAGAAGCAATTGCGGGGCTTGATAAATTTATTGATACAGCCATTATTCAGGGTGTACCAAGGGTTAAAATCCTTCATGGAATTGGTACGGGCCGGTTGATGAAGGCGGTAAAAGAACACCTTTCTGATGCAAAATATGTCCGGCATGTTAAAGGGGATGAAAAAAACATGGGTATAACAATAGTAGAGCTTTTATGATGAACATGTTAGATGAGCTGCTCGGAAAAATAAATATCCTGGATATTGTTTCCCAGTACGTTCAATTAAGAAAGACAGGAAGAAATTTTGTTGGATTATGCCCGTTTCACAAAGAAAAGACGCCTTCATTCACCGTAAGTATTGAAAAACAGATATATTATTGTTTTGGATGTAACGAAGGCGGTAATGCCATCAATTTTTTAATGAAGTATGATAATTTAACTTTCCAGGAGGCCATTGAAAACCTTGCTAGCCAATATGGTGTTAAGATTAAAAGAGAGAGTTCAAAAAAGGCCAGTTCTTTTGATGCGTTGGCAAAATTAGCCGATTACTATCATAACAATTTGAAGGCCTCTAAGTTTGCCCTTCAGTATCTCCTGGCCAGGGGAATCGATATTAAGGTAGTTGACGAATTTAAGCTGGGCTACAGCGAAAAATCGAGACAGAATATTAGTGTCTTTCTTAAAAAATCAGGGGTTCCCAATGATATTTTCATGAGTACCGGTGTCTTGAGGGTGAAAGAGGGTGAGACATACGACATATTCAGGGGCAGGGTGATCATCCCTATTTTCGATGTGAACAAGAAGGTTATTGGTTTCGGAGGGAGGACAATCGAAAAGGATGGATTTCCAAAATATATAAATTCACCTGAATCGCCTGTGTTTTCGAAGGGTTCATCCTTATTCGGCATCGACAAAGCACGTAAAGACATATCAGAAAAGAATGAGGTTTTTATTGTTGAAGGATATTTTGATCTCATAGCTTTGTATATGAGTGGCGTAAAAAATGTTGTTTCAACACTTGGTACTTCCGTTACAGAGGGGCAGTTGACTAAGCTTAGAAATTATACCAACAACATTACACTAATGCTTGACGGGGATGAAGCCGGCATAAAGAGCGCTCTCCGGTTGATTGGACTCTTTTCTGAAATGGACATCAATGGGGATATGGTTGTTTTACCTGACGGCCATGATCCTGACAGTTTTTTAAAAGCAAAAGGGATTAATGGAATAAACGATGTAATAAAAGAAAAAAAGCCCATACTGGATTTTTATTTTGATTATTGTATGAATAAGTGGGGAATGGAAACAATTGAGAATAAACAGGTATTCATTAAATCGGTCATGCCCCACATACAAACTATCAGAGATGGTGTTAAAAAGAGACTTTACATAAAGCGTTTATCAGAATTAACAAACGTTGAAGAAAATTATTTTTGGGACAATATGAAAACAAATAACATTCCCGGTCAACCTGTAACTCGGAATAATGCATCAAATCACATAGGTAGAAAGGTGATAGGTGCTTTGATAAATTGTCCCGGCATGTTGCCAATATTAAAAGAGAAGGAGGTGATGCATTACATAACCGACATCAACGTCAGGGATATATTGCTTAAAATGTATGATTTTTTTGAAGACAAAGGGAGCCTTGAATTGAACAGTTTTGTTAATGTTCTTGATAAGGATGAACTGAAAGATATTGCCATCAATGGTGTTTTTGATGTGGCAGAGTGTACGGATGATGAATTAAGAATAATTTTACAGGATTATCTTAAGCACATAGAAAAAAACTTTATAAAGGAAGAAGCAAAAAAGATTACAGAAAGTTTAGCAGGGGCAGAAAAAAGGGGAGATGAAAAAGCAATTATCGAACTTCTTGAGAAAAAAAGGCAAATGCTGGTTTTTATGAAAACTAACCCATAAAGCGAGGTAAAGATGCCCGATAAAGTTAAGAGTTTTTTTTCTATTGATGAAAACTCGGACAGCAAGGAACTTTATCTTTTTATTAAAACGAGTGGTAAATCGGAAAGCATTTTTGAAGATATTGAGTTATTTGAGATTGAAGGCGTAACTGAAGTTGGATTGTCTGATCCGGAAAAGCTCGAAGAGGTACTTGAACAGGAGTTTGAAGGTTTTTATGATGAAGAACTAACAAATCCTATAAGACACTATATTCGGGAAATGGGTGCCATGTCTTTACTCACAAGGGAAGGAGAGAAAGAAATTGCCATAAAAATGGAAGCGGCAAAAGAGGAGATTAAACAGATTGTTTTATATTTTCCTGGAACCGTTAGGGAGTTACTGCATACCCTCTCTTCCTTAAAAACATCAAGGACAAGTATAAAGGATATAACCTTTGAAGTTGATGATGAAGAAGAGATAGAGGTAGAGTTGGAATTTCAAAAAGAAAGGGTGGTAACCCTTTTAGAACGTTTGAGAGATATTCACTTACAATATAAAATGAGCAACAATGGAGTCAAAGAAGAGTATTTAAAAAATATCAAATTGATTATTTCTGAGATTAACCTGAGCAAAAAACTGATCGATAGAATAGTCTGGATGATGAAAAGGTATGTTGAAAGAATTTGTAAAATTGAAAGCGATTTGGAACAGTGCCGGGGTCATAGGAATGAAGATGTGGATAAAAAATTAGCTGTAAATATAAAGAGGTTACACAGGATTGAGCAGGAAGTGGGGCTTCCCGCTGAAGAGCTTAAATATTGTTTGAGCAGGATTGAGGATGCCGAAAGAAGATGGGTTTATGCCAAAAACGAACTGATTAAAGCAAATCTCAGGCTGGTGGTCAGTATTGCAAAGAGATATATAAACAGGGGACTCTCCCTCCTTGACCTTGTTCAGGAAGGCAATATCGGGCTAATGAAGGCAGTGGACAGGTTCGAATACAGGAGGGGTTATAAGTTCAGCACATATGCTACATGGTGGATAAGGCAGTCAATTACAAGGGCAATTGCTGACCAGGCGAGAACAATACGGATACCCGTTCATATGATTGAAACCATTAATAAGATAATTAAAGTTTCCAAGGAACTTGTTCAAGACCTCGGAAGAGAACCGTTTCCTGATGAGATAGCGGAAAGGGTCGGTTTTTCCGTTGAAAAAGTGAGAAAGGTGTTAAGAATTACACGCGAACCAGTTTCGCTTGAAGCACCTGTAAATGATGATGAAGATACACATCTCGCAGATTTTATAGAAGACAAACATTCCAATACACCCCAGGATACGGCGATTTATGACGACCTTTATGAACAACTGAATAAAGTCCTTTCCACGCTCACGCCGAGAGAAGAAAAGGTTGTGCGTATGAGGTTTGGTTTGGGTGAGAAATACGATCACACCTTAGAGGAGGTTGGACAGTTTTTTGATGTAACAAGAGAAAGGGTGAGGCAGATAGAAGCAAAGGCCCTGAAAAAACTTAAACATCCCGTGAGGTCAAAAAGATTGAAGTGCTTCGCAGAAGTATAAAAATAGTTTTTTTTATCACCGACCGTTTTTTCTTATAAATTTGATGACAACTATCAGTGGAATTTTTGCTTGACAAAGATCACAATTTTTAAATATTGTATACAAAATTTTGATTTAACTTTTCCCCCGAAGGAGGCAGGTTATGGATTTCAGATTGACAGAGGAACAAGAGTTTTTTAAAAAAACAGTAGTAGATACTATTGACAGAATTGTTGTTCCAAAGTCTCAGGAAATAGACGAAAAGGATGAATTTCCATGGGAAACCTGGAAAGAGTTTACATCTCTTGGTTATCTCGGACTACGTTACCCGGAGGAGATAGGCGGAATGAACGCCGACAAGATAATGAGTATGATTTTTTATGAAGAGATTGCAAGAGGCTCTGTCGGTTTTGCCCAGAGTGTGATTATGAACATCCTCATGGGAACATATTTTGTTTACAGGTTTGGCAGCGATGCAATCAAGGAGAGATGTCTTTATCCTGCGATGAGAGGAGAAAAGATTTCTACTATGTGTTTTACTGAAGATCAATCCGGCTCTGACCTCGGAGCAACAAGAACTACCGCGGTCAAAGATGGGGATGGTTGGAGGATCAATGGAACGAAGATGTGGATAACAAACGGACCGATATGCAATTTTTGTACTGTCCTTGCCACCTCAGACGCATCGAAAGGTTTAAAGGGCCTCAATTTCTTTTTAGTGGAAGAAGGAACACCAGGATTTTCAAGTGGCCAGATTATTCATAAACTTGGATGCAGGGGTACAGTTACCGGTGAGCTTGTGTTTGATAACGTATGGGTTCCGAATGAAAATTTATTAGGTGAAGAGCTTGGAAAGGGTGTATATTATGTGGGTGACATACTTGATGAAGTGAGGCTTATGACCGGAGCAATGGCACTAGGTATTGCTAAAGGTGCTTATGCTGAGGCGCTTGAGTTTTCAAAGAAAAGAGTTGCCTTTGGCCACCATATAGGAAATTATCAGTTAATAAGAGAAAAAATAGCGGAGATGGATACACTCATGAATGCAGCGAGGCTTATGATAAATTATGGAGCCTGGCTGTTGGAAAATAACATGGATTGTAGAATAGTTGCCGCGGAAGCAAAAATGTATGCTACCGAGGTATGCCTTAAGGTGGTTGATGAACTGACAAGGATTTATGGTGCCAATGCCTTTGCATATGAGTATACCCCTCAAAGGTATTTCAGG
>CAYMTB010000024.1:0-22064 GCA_964393225.1 uncultured Syntrophorhabdaceae bacterium | reverse complement strand
TACTGTCCGGCTTTTGTCCGATCTTGTCTGCGGCTGAATAAAAAAGGTTTTTCATATGTTCTTTGACATTACCAACTGTGAAACGTGATGCGTGATTCGTAACGGGCTGCTCAGCCCTTTATAGCTCCAAGAGGTATTATTTTTGCGACGAGTTTTGAAATTCCCGCATCATGAACTACCTGAACGACCTTTGACACATCCTTGTAAGCTTCAGGCATTTCTTCCGCAAGCGTTGCCCTGCTGGCAGCCCGGACATAAACCCCTCTTGATTCGAGCTCTTTTGAAACAGTCCGGCCCTTTGAAACCCTGATCGCCTGGCTCCTGCTCATCACGCGGCCCGCACCGTGACATGTGCTCCCGAAGGTTTCATTCATAGCGCGTTCTGTCCCGCAAAGCACATATGATGCCCTCCCCATATCACCGGGAACAAGGACAGGCTGACCAACAGACATATACCTTTGAGGTATTGCGGGACTGCCTGCTGCAAATGCCCTTGTAGCCCCTTTCCGGTGGACACAGAGGGTTGTTTCCCCTGTTTTGCCTTCTTTAATGGTTCTGTGTTGCTCGATCTTAGCAATGTTATGGCATACATCATAGACAAGGGAGAGTCCGAGTTTGCCGGAACTCATTCCGAACATCTGTTCAAAGGTTTCTCTCACCCAGTGCGTTATCATCTGTCTGTTTGCAAATGCGTAATTTGCGGCAGATGCCATGGCCGAAAGGTATCTCTGTCCTTCCGGCGACGCAACAGGCGCGCAGCATAACTGTCTGTCGGCAAGATATATGCCGTATTTCTCCGATGCCTTCAACATTTCCCTGATGTAATCATCGCAGATCTGGTATCCGAGTCCGCGGGAGCCGGTGTGTATCATAACTGTTATCTGATCCTCGAAAAGACCAAAGGCTTCGGCGGTATTTCTATCATAGATTTCAGCAACATATCCAATCTCTACAAAATGGTTTCCCGAACCGAGAGTCCCGAGCTGGTCTTTCCCCCGTTCAAATGCCCTGTCGGATACATTGTCAGGCATGGCGTCCTTAATGCGGCCGCCGTCTTCGATGAACTGGATATCTTCCTGTGTGCCGAATCCGTTCTCAACAGCCCAGCGTGCCCCTTTCACGAGCACCCTTTTCAATTCATCTTTTGGAAGTTTAAAGTCCTTTCTGTGAGAACCTACACCGCTTGGAATATTCCTGTAGAAACTGTCAACAATGTCAGGTACTTTGTTTCTTATTTCCTGAACGCTCAGCACGGAGCGCAAAAGTCTGACACCTCAATTGATGTCATATCCGACACCACCCGGAGAAATAATACCGTTTTCAATGTCAAAAGCCGCCACCCCTCCGATAGGGAAACCATACCCCCAGTGAATATCAGGCATTGCCATTGATGCCTTTACAATCCCGGGGAGGGATGCAACATTCTCCACCTGCTTTATGCTCTCGTCGGTACCCATTATTTTAAGGAGTTCTTCGTTGACATAGACCATCCCGTCAACATTCATACGGTCGTGCTGTTCCACCATATAGCGGTTGTCATCTATCTTTTTCAGATATTCCCTTGTCTTTTCCATATATACGTTTCTTTTTTTTAACCCGGGTTTTCCATTAAGATACGTATCGGTGTCGTGCCATCCCTCGCAAACACACCCTTAAATGCAGGATTAGGAACTGATGATTAGAGGGTTAGAAGCTTAGAGGGTTAGCTAATCATCTAAACATCCAACCTTCCAATCATCCGAACTCCTTTAATCCTTAATCCCAACATTCCTCGCCTCACGACGGTTTGCTCCGTGGCGGTTTAATTGCGAGGTCAGTCCACGAGCAACTACCCCGGCACCTCTCCAATGACATATCCGGGTTTAACTCGTAACTCAACACTCAAAATTCAAAACTGCATTTCTCACACATCCATTATAATCCTTGCTTTGAAACCGTTTTCATCCTGTGTGATTGAAAATCCATGATAGGTAACGGCCTTTATCTCCTGCATTGCCGTATGTGTGGCAGGGTCAAATATCCCCCCTATTATAGTTCCTGTAAGTCTGCTGTTATCTATTTTTATAGAAAATTCTTTCGGGATGAACCCTTCCACGTCCCACATATACAAAAGTTCATTGAGGAAAACGATGAGCGTTTCGCCGTTCCCGTTTGTGTCGAACCTTTTTCCTTTCTCGGCCTTTACGTCCTTCGCATCAACGATCAGAGAGAAAAGTCCATTAACGGCATTGATAAAAAGCTCTTCCAGCGATTTTCCATATACCTCTAATCCAATATCGGCTTCATGATCGATGATGCTGTATTTTTGCTCTTCCAATTTGTTTTTTTTCAAATTCACCTGCTCATCCGTTTTCATAATCTTTTCAACCATGCCCTCCTTTTCATTATACCATCACGTTCTTCTAAAAAGGAGAATTTTTAATGAAAATAATAGTTGACATTCAAATCAATCTCTGTTTGAATACTCGCACAAACCGCTTGGATCCAGCATCTGGACCGGGACGGAAGGGGATGGATTATCAGCCTTCTGAACTCAGTTCGGGAGGCTTTTTTATTTAAGGAGGTTCATATGGAGAAGATAACCGTACCGGCTGTAAGGGCAAGAAAAGGTAAAGAAAAGCTTACCATGCTCACCGCTTATGATTATGTCTTTGCAAACATCATGGACAATGCCGGTATAGAGATGATCCTTGTCGGTGATTCCGTTGGTTCGGTGCTTCTCGGCTACCCAAACACGGTCCCCGTTACTGTAGAGGAAATGATTCACCATGCCAAACCTGTCGTGAAAGGTGCAAAAAAGGCACTCATTGTCATCGATATGCCCTTTATGTCATACCACGAGAGCATAGAACAGGCGAAACGGAATGCGGGAAGAATGATAAAAGAAAGCGGCGCTGAGGCTGTAAAGCTTGAAGGCGGCAAAAGGATGAAGGAAGTCATTAAAGCCATTGCAGACATAGATATCCCTGTTATGGGTCATATCGGACTTACCCCTCAGTCTGTTCACAGCATGGGTGGCTACAAGGTGCAAAAAGAGGAAGAGCGTCTCATGGAGGACGCGAAGGCAGTAGAAGAAGCAGGCGCCTTTGCCGTTGTTCTCGAATGTGTACCAAGGGATATTTCAAAAAAGATTACCGAAACGCTCAGCATCCCGACGATAGGAATTGGTGCGGGCCCTGATTGCGATGGACAGGTGCTTGTCATCCATGACCTGCTCGGTCTTCTCGGCGACTTCAGGCCCAAGTTTGTAAAAACATATCTCAACTTAAGGGCGGATATGGATAATGCTATAAAAGGCTATATTGAGGAGGTCAAAGGGGGCATATTCCCTGATGACAGCCACTCGTTTCATTAGTAAGTTGTAAAATTTTGTAAACTTGCTTATCCCGTTTATCGGGGTTAGAAAATAAGTGCAAGGTTTTTATTATGCTAATAATAGAGACAGTAAAAGAAATGCAGCATACAGCCGAGACCCTGCGAAGGGAAGGTAAAAGGATCGGCTTCGTTCCCACTATGGGCTACCTCCACGAAGGCCATCTCGCCCTCGTAAGAAAGGCGCGGGAATTGAGCGATATCGTCGTAGTAAGCATATTCGTCAATCCTGCACAGTTTGGTCCAAACGAGGACCTTGATAAATATCCAAGAGACATGGAGAGAGACAAAAACCTTCTTGAACAGGAAAAGACCGACATCATCTTCTTCCCCGGCAGAAAAGAGATATATCCTGAAAGTTATTCTACCTATATCCAGGTAAGGGGACTGGAAGACCATCTCTGCGGTCTCTCGCGAAAGGGGCATTTTGTGGGAGTGGCAACGGTCGTTGCAAAACTTTTTAATATCGTGAAACCCCATTATGCCGTCTTCGGCCAGAAGGATTATCAGCAGCTGATAGTCATTGAGAGAATGCTAAAAGACCTTAATATGGACCTTGAAATTGTACCCTTCCCCACAATAAGGGAAAATGGCGGGCTCGCCATGAGCTCACGAAACACATACCTCAGCCCTGAAGAACGTGAAAAGGGGCTCCTCATCTACACATCAATGAAAAAGGTGGAGGAACTCTTTAAAAACGGAGAGAGAGATGCGGCAGTGCTACGAAAAGAAGCAGAAAAGATTTTGAGCTCCAGAGATGGAATCGATATTGAATATGTAAGTATATCCGATGCCGAAACTTTGACGGAACTTGTTCATATACACAATAACAAAGCAGTCCTTGCCATTGCCTGCAGAGTAGGCAAAACAAGGCTCATCGACAACACAATTTTGACGGAGGCTTAATATGTTTAAAACGATGATGAAATCAAAAATCCACAGAGCGAGAGTCACTGAAAGCAATCTTCACTACGAAGGAAGCATCACTATAGACGGAACGCTGATGGAACAGGCAGACATAATGCCATACGAACAGGTTCAGATATACAACGTAACAAACGGCGAGCGTTTTACCACATATGCCATCAAGGGCGAAAGGGATTCAGGCGTCATGTGTGTAAATGGCGCGGCAGCCCACAAGGCAAGGAAGGATGACATTATTATCATCGCCACCTATGCAAGCTACGACGAAAAAGAGCTGGCCGTTTTTGAGCCAAAAAAGGTGTATGTTGATGAACTGAACAGGTCAAAAAGCCTGTTAAGATTAGTCAATTAATTCCCGGCTTTTTTCCTGTCGAGAATGCTTTCCCGAGGTATTGACCGATTCCGAAATACTTGCGCAGCCCTGGAGTAAAGACGATCGGTCTTACCTTTTCCGCATCGATATTTCCGTCTTCTCTGATTATCGATTCATCAGCTTTAATATCAACGATTTCACCGATAAACTGGGTATGGAGCCCGAGTCCAATTGTATGTATAAGCCTGCACTCAAGGATAAATGGAAATTCTGCAATATAAGGGGCGTCTACGAGGCTGCTCTTTACAGGTGTCATGCCTGTTCTGGCAAATTTATCCACCTTCCTGCCTGAAGCAATCCCGAAGTAATCCACTTCTTTTACATGCACCTCAGAGGGTACATTGATAGTAAAAGCCTTTCGCTCAACAATATTTCCATATGTATATGTGGCCTTTCTTAAAGAAACCCCTATGCAGGGCGGTTGTGAACAGCAAATCCCGCACCATGCCGCCGTTGCGACATTCGGTTTTCCATTTTTATCATATGTCCCCACCACAAAGGCAGGGGCCGGGTATACAACTGCCTTTGCCCCTACGGATACTTTCATGTCTGCCCTCCTGGTTCTTTTCAGGTTTTAGCAAAACTTCTATAAATATTTTGCCGCCCGATATCGCTCGACGAATACAGGGTTAGGGATTGATGGTTAGAGGATTAGAAGTTTAGAGGGTTAGCTAATCATCCAAACATCCAACCTTCCAATCATTACCCCATTAATCCTTAATTCATCCTCTTTCCGGTCTTGCCTGCGGCTGAATAAAAAAGGTTTTTCATGTGTTTTTGACACTACCATTCTTTCAACACCTTGTATACCCCTGAAAAATCGAGGTGGTCAATATCCTTTGACAGGGTCATGCCGAAAAGTTCTTTCACTGCGCTTCCCGTAAAGAGCGGTCTTCTCAGGGATTTTGCCAGGTCCTGCAAAAAATGTAGGTCTTTATAAATAAGGGCTGACGAGAAGTGGGTTGAAAAATCCTCTTTTATCAACTTTTCCCTCTTTGCATTAAGAACCATTGAATTACCAGCACCTGCGGCAAAAATATCGAGGATTTTCTCCCTGTTTAACCCTACAGCCTCACCAAAGACAGTCGCCTCAGCGATAGTGGCCATGAAACTCCCCAATATCAAATTGTTGATCAATTTCATCTTCGTTGCAAGGCCCGGTTCTCCGAGATAAAAAATCGCTTTTCCTATCTTCTGGATAAAGGGGAGTGCGGCATCATAGGCGCTCCTTTCACCGCTTGCAAGAACGGTCAGGTTGCCCTGCGAGGCGGGAACGACACTCCCGAGAACAGGCGCTTCAACATAGAAAGCTCCATTTTCCCGGAACATCGTGTGAAAACTCAAAACCGGTTCAAAATGATTCGTCGTGTTATCGATGATGATTTTTCCACCCGGATTTCCCGACAAAAGACCCTTATCTCCCAGGGTAACCTCCGCGACTGCCGCACTGTCAAAGAGGCACAGGAATACTATGTCCGTCTGAGATATGAGTTCGGCAGGATTCTCGGCCCATTCTGCCTCAAGATCCTGCGCCTTTTCTTTCGTTCTGTTCCAGACGGTAAGTTTAACGCCTTCAGAGATCAGCCTTTTTGCAATAGTTTTTCCGAGAGTACCAAGACCTATAAACCCTGCTTTCATCGTTCTGCCTCCACGGTTTATAATTACTGTAATATACTATCACAGTTGAAAGGACATTTACACTTTATCAATATTATTGTAAATGTGCCCGCAAAAACACATTTTCTTTTTGCAGTGGAAAGTACTATCCTTTTATCTTCCGCGCTTGCTGTTACGCACTTTTTATTGTGTCGATGCTCCCCTCTATGGAAAGAAGCATCTTTTTGATGTGGATGCCCGAGGAGAATCCGCCGATAGTGCCGTCCTGTCTTATTACGCGGTGACAGGGTATTATGATGGGGACGGGATTTCTCCCTACCGCCTGTCCCACCGCCCGGGAGGCACCCGGATATCCGAGGCGCTTCCCTATCCAGCTATAGCTCCTCAGCTCGCCGTACGGAATATCCATCAATTCTTTAAGAACTTTTTGAGTGAAGGGTCTGAGTGCTGAAATATCAATTTCTGCACGAAACTCAACCTTCCCGCCTTTGAAATACCGGTCGAGATCTTTCCAGATATCCCTGAATGGCTTCTCCGAGTCAACACTCCCCGGATAAGCCGCAGAAATCTCCTTCCTGATGCGGTGAGGTTTTCCTGCCATCATATCAAGCCGGAAGAGCCGGCCGTTTTTTGCCGCAAGAAGTATATGACCCGGCGATAGTTCCTGAATATTGTATTCAATCAAATCCAATTTGACATGTCCTCCCCTGAGGCATAGAATGTATGCCTGAAAAGTTTCATATGAAAGCGTATTGACCAAGATTATCATAACTGGAGAAAAAAATGGAAGGATATATAAAATTTCTCGGCACCGGCGGGGCGCGTTTTGTTGCATCAAGGCAGATCAGGGCAACGGGCGGACTCTGGCTGCACTATAAAGACACGGATCTTTACATAGATCCGGGCCCGGGCGCGCTCGTGAAGCTTCACGCATCAAAAGAGAAATTCGACCCCATTCAGCTGGACGGGATTATTCTTACCCATAAGCACATAGACCATGCCAACGATGTGAATATAATGATCGAAGCCATGACAGACGGAGGGTTTAAAAAGAAGGGGACACTTTTCTGTCCGGAAGATGCTGTAAACGGTGACCCTGTCGTTCTGCAATACGTGAGAAAATACCTTGACAGTATCGTGCTGCTCCATGAAGGAGGACATTATACTGTAAAAGATATATCATTCAATACGCCTGTGCGTCACGTCCACCCCGTTGAAACATATGGAATCATTTTTCATTTGAATAAAAGAATTGCTCTTATTGCTGATACACGGTTTTTCGATACGCTGCCGGAGCACTACAATGTCGATTATCTGATCATCAACGTACTACGGATAAAACCGATAACGAGAACGGATGCAGTTGATCACCTTGCAACGGACGATATAGTAAAAATTGTCAGCCGTATAAAACCGGAAACCATCATCCTGACACACTTCGGAATGAACCTTATAAAGGAAAAACCCTACCTTGTTGCAGAGAAGTTAAAAGATGCTACAGGCATTAACATTATCGCGGCACATGACGGGATGAAATTTGAATTCTGATTAACCCGGATTTGTCATTAGAATTACTATCGGTGTCGGGTCATCCCAGCAAAGAGCTGAATTAGGAATTGATGTTTAGAGGGTTAGCTAATCATCCAAACATCCAACCTTCCAATCATCCGAACTCCTTTGCCCTTTAATCCCGAGCTTCCACGCCTGGCTTCAGAACTTTTGTTTAACAGCGACGGTTTAACCGCTGTACTTAAAATATTTAGCTGACATCTAAATCCCGCCTCAGCACCTCAAGTACGGCTTCGTGGATAAGACCGTTTGACGCAGCAACATCATCCTTGTAAATATTGAAGGGGTCACCCTGAAAGTTGGTAATTATCCCCCCCGACTCTGACACGATCAAGAAGCCGGCAGCAACATCCCAGGGGTTGAGTTTCAGCTCCCAGAAACCGTCGAATCTCCCGCAGGCCAGATAACAGAGGTTCAGCGCAGCAGAACCATCCCTCCTTATCGCCTGGGCTTCATATAGAAACTTAATAAAGTGACTGACATTATTCGTTTTGTTTGTTACAAGGTCATAAGGAAAACCTGTGCTCAGGAGGGCATCTTTCAATACCCGGATCGCAGAAACTTTAATCTTACTGCCGTTCAGATATGCCCCCTCCCCTTTCCTGCTATAGAATAGTTCATTAAATACAGGATTATATACAACACCAAGGACAACCTCTCCGTCTTTTTCATAGGCGATAGATGTGCAGAAAAAAGGGTATCCGTGGGCATAGTTCGTTGTTCCATCGAGAGGATCAACAATCCATCGGTTCTTGTCGTTGTCATAATAATTTATCTTTTCCTCGCTGATTATTTCGTCGTCAGGAAAATCCTTTTCTATAAGTTCTATAATTTTTGCCTGACAGAGATAATCCACATCGGTTACTAAATTAATTTCCCCTTTGTGGTGTATCGCAAATCTCTGTTCGTAATACTTTCTCTGAATTTCTCCAGATTCTTTTGCACAATGTATGGCAAATTCCAACAGGTCATCCATGGACATTATTCTAAATGATATTTACTATGATTTTCAAGGACTATAAGTTCAAAGGCAGTAATTCCAGCCGCTAATTGTTGTTTCAAGGGTCTGTTTTTATCCGGTTTGACAAACCATCGCTGATGTTCTATCATTAGACAAATGGCAGATTTACGAAGAGATGTTGTTACCGGAAACTGGGTAGTTGTCGGGTACAAAACAATAAAAAGCGACTCGGTTGGACTCTGTCCCTTCTGCCCGGAGAATGAGCATTTCACCCCGAAAACAATCAGGGAATATAAAGATACAGAAGGATCATGGCTTCTGCGCTGTTTTTCTGCAATGAATCCTATCTTCGTTATTGAGGAAGACCTGAAGAAACGGGGAGAAGGCATTTACGACAAGATGAATAATGTCGGGGCGCACGAAGTGATTGTCGAAAACAGGTCCCATACAAAAACAATGTCTGATTATACGGACCGGGATTACATGCTTTTGCTGGAGATGTATCAGGAGAGAATCCACGACCTGAAAAAGGACAAAAGATTCAAATATATACAGGTATTCAAGAACCACGGTGAGCTTGCAGGTTCATACATCCTGCATCCCCATTCCCATGTCCTCGCAACACCTGCTATGCCCCAGAGGATTGAATTGGAGCTTACGCAATCAAAAACGCATTATATGCAAAAAGAGCGGTGTCTTTTTTGCGACATTATAAGCCAGGAAACAAGGCAGGATAAGCGGGTAGTGAGCATAAATTCAAATTTTATCTCTATTTGTCCATTTGCCTCCAGATTTCCCTTCGAAGTATGGATACTGCCGAGGCTGCACGATAGCAGTTTCGAGAACCTTAATGACGAAGGGGTAAAACATGATCTTGTCAGTATATTTTCGGATATGATGAAAAGAATAGAAAAATTAACAAATGCATATACAATTGTTATACACTCATCTCCAAATATCGTTGAGTTTGACACTCAGGATGAGGAACGCTTACCGATAACCGAACATTTTCACTGGCATATCGAAATAATTCCCAGAGATTTCAAGACCTCCAAATATAAAAGGGAAGATGAATTCTATGTTATATCAAACACGCCCGAGGAGGCTGCAAAGGCCTTGAAGGAAGAAAAGGTTTAATTTTCATTTTTCTTAAAATTGTTCTTGACAACTTAAACCACTATATATAGTATAGATATGTTGTATAAACACTAAATATGGGGGTTATTTTATCTATACGTATAAAATCCTGTACATCTTTTTTTCAATTCTTAATCATTAAAAGGCACTTATAATTTTGAGAGGAGGCATTAATGGAAACAACTGATTTAAATCTTTTCGTAAGGACATCAGAAGAAACCATATTAGACTGGGACAGGTCGAAAATAACCGATGCCCTGATCCGCGAAACACTGATAGATAAGGATACAGCAACCGAGATAAGCAAAGAAGTTGAAAGAATGATAAGCAAATCAGGGATTAAGATGGTAACAGCCCCTCTCATCAGGGAACTCGTGAATGCAAGGCTCATCGAAAAGGGACTGGAGAGTTCACGGAAGATGCATACAAGGCTTGGTATGCCTATTTATGATGTGGACAACCTTATCCTGCACCCGAATAAGGAAAACGCCAATGTTCCCCATGGGCCTGAGGCCACAAATCTCACGCTCGCCGAGAGGATTAAAAAGGAGTATGCCTTACTGTCAGTATTCTCGCAGGATGTTTCCGATGCCCACATGAATGGTGACATCCATTTACACGATCTCGGCTTTATCGACAGACCCTATTGCAGCGGTCAATCCCTTGAATATATTAAAAAATTCGGGCTCAACCTGCCCCACTCTCTCTCAATGGCAAATCCTGCAAAACACCCTGAAGTGCTCCTTGCCCACCTCATCAAGTTTTCAGCAGCATTGCAGAGCAACTTCGCAGGCGCAATAGGCTGGGATGCAATCAACATATTTTTCGCCCCATACCTTGAAGGGATGAGCGACAACGAGGTAAAACAACTGGCACAGATGCTCATATTCGAATTTTCCCAGCAGGCAGTAGCAAGGGGCGGACAGGCCATATTCTCCGATATCAACATATACTGGGAAATCCCGAAACACTTTGTGGATACACCCGCCATAGGCCCGGGCGGAAAGTTTACAGGTAAAACCTACGGTGAATACGAGAAAGAAGCCCAGAGGTTTGCATGGAAGCTATTCGAGATCTATAAAGAGGGTGATGGTTCAGGAAGACCTTTCTTCTTCCCTAAACCAATCGTCCATATGACAGAGAAATTCTTCAATACCCCGGGCCACATGGATTTTCTCTACCATATTTCCGATGTAGCCTCCGACAAGGGGAATACGTATTTTGTTTTTGACAGGGGCGAAACAGCTAAAATCTCCGAATGCTGCAGACTCAGTTTCAAGCTGGAAGAGAGTGACCTCCTTGACGCAAAACAGCCGTGGAGGATGAGATACTGTGCGCTGCAGAACGTTTCCCTGAACCTTCCCAGAATAGCCTACCTCGCACATGGTGACGATGCAAAGCTGTTCAGCCTTATTTCAGAAAGGTTTGAGCTTGCTGTCAAGGCCCATAAAGAAAAGAGGGCCTTCCTGGAAAAACTGCTCGCCCTGGGTGAAGACGGGCCTCTTTCACTCCTCACCATGAACAGGGATGGCATGCCATACCTCAGATTCAACCTTGCCTCCCATCTCATCGGCATGGTTGGTCTCAATGAGATGGTGCAGATCCATAAGGGGGAAGAACTGCATGATTCAAAGAAGGCCTTAAAGTTTGGCATCAAGATCATTGCACATATGAACCTGCTCACAGATAAAATCAAGAAAAAGGAAGGCATCAAAATCGTCCTCGAACAGACGCCGGCAGAGAGCACAAGCTACCGCTTCGCAAGGCTTGATTTACGATATTTCTCGCCCGCCTCGGGGAGGGTTGTCAAAGGCGACATAGCTTCAGGAGAGGTCTATTACACAAATTCCACACATCTGAATGTAAAAAACCATATAAACCCTATTGAAAGGGTCACGAATGAAGGTATCTTCCACCCCCTGATAGAGGCAGGCTCGATCTCCCATGTATGGCTTGGTGAGGCCCAACCGTCAAAGGAGGCAATAGCGGATTTTGTTATTAAGACATTTAAACATACAACGAATGACCAGATAGCCTTTTCACCGGAATTCACCACATGCAACAAATGCAACAGAACATCAAGGGGTCTTTCGGATACGTGCACATACTGCGGCTCCGGAGATGTTGACGGTATTACGAGAATTACAGGTTATTTTACTAAGGTTTCAAGCTGGAACAAGGGCAAGCTCGGTGAGTTGAAAGACAGGTACAGGAATAATGAGTTTTTTGCTGAAATACAAGAAAAGGCAGTGAACGAATGATAAAACAGTTTTGAGTTATAAGTTTAATGCATAACTCAACACTCAAAACTCAACACTGAATTTAAAGGGGGATCTGATGGGTACAGTAAAAATTTTCTATAAAGATGATTGTCCAATGTGTCCTATGGCAAAGCGACTGAAGGACAACCTGCTGGAAAAAAATGTGGATGTTCACTACTATAATGTAGGTACAGCAGATGGTCTTGCTGAAGCGACATTTTACAGGGTCCTGGCACTTCCCACGATTCTTGTTGAAGACGAGATGGAAAACGGGCTTGGAGAATGGAGGGGCACTGTCCCCAAAATGGAAGAGGTTCTGCATGTTGTGCAGGGACTATGATTTCCCGATAAAAGGTTTTATAGATACAAGTTTTATTGACTGGAAGGGACATCTTTCATCTGTGATATTTACCGGCGGATGCAACTTCAGGTGTCCCTACTGCCATAACAGCAGTATTGTGCTCCACCCTGAACGGATAGAAAATGTGCCCTTTGAGTATATCGTCAGCCATTTAAGGAAATATAAAAACTGGGTGGAGAGGGTAGTCATTACAGGCGGTGAGCCCACCATTAACATGAATCTCTTCTCCATCATAGGGCAATTAAAAATTGAGGGCGTAAAAATCAAGCTCGATACAAACGGTTCGTCGCCTTCTATCATAAAAGGGCTTGTTAACGACGGACTGATCGATTATATCGCTATGGACATAAAAGGTCCGGTCGATCAGTATAAAAGGTGGTGCGGTGTTGCCGTTGATACAAAGAGGATCGAGGAAAGCATACAGTTCATTTTAGAAGGGAATGTGGATTATGAGTTCAGGATGACAGTTGTACCTTTCCTGCACAGAGAAAAAGACGTATATGCCGCGGCTGATTACGTTCGGCATGCAAAAAAATTCTTTATTCAGGAATTCAAACCTAACAACACATTAAACCCCGCATTTTCACATATCAAACCCTTCTCGCCTGAGAAGATGCAGAAAATAAGGCAGAACGTGTCGGATCAGTTAAACATCGCCAGCGAGGATTTACAGATCAGAAAAGGCTGAATACCGTAAGACTGATTTGGTTACTTGCCTGTCCAGAACCAGTGTATTGAGTAAATGATTAGAACAGCAAGAACAGCAAGGGCGGTGATGATGGTTTCCCATTCCCACCGGTGAAGTTTTAATGTTATCTTCCAGCCGCAATTACTGCAATGGAATACCCTCCTTCCGAAAAACTTGAGAAACCATTCCTTAGGATTCCACCTCTCGCTCTGCATCAATTTCGATTGACCACATGACGGGCAGGGGGGAGAAGAGGACAGGAATACGAGAACATCAGACAGGGAATTGATCCTTTCTGAAGCAGCATACAAGTCCCTTCCTGTATCTGTATAGTCAGCAAAAAAATTAACAGCATCCATTTTATAACCTTTTTTTATCGATGCTTTTAATTTTCCTTTCGGATTCTTTTCAGTATTGTCAGGAGGCATAATTATGTCCTTTGTTCCTGCTGTCACGCTTATACATCAAGGTACCCCGTCCTGATCTGCATATCGATGCAGTATTGAAGGTATTCTCTGACGGCCGTCTTTGGATGATATGCACCTGAATGGCCGTCGCATAGTATATCTGCGTTGACACCAAGTAATTTATCTATAGATTTTACCCACGCAGCAGGGTCACAGTCAAATTCTCTAAGCAATGGCGCTGCAATATCCTGTACAAAAAGGCATCTTTTCCCGGCAATGTCGAGATAAAGCGAGATAGACCCCGGTGAATGGCCGGGTGTATGCAGCCAGACCATTTGCTGCCCGCCGCAATAAATATTGCCCTTTTCACCGTAAAGTTTCTCGTCAATGGGAAGAGGCTGGAAGTCTATTTCAAAACATAAGGCTGCGGTGAGGCGGGGATCGCCCCTCTCAACAATTTCAGCGTCGAGGCTGTGCATGATGAGACGGCTGCCGAAACGGGATTTGAAAAGGTGTGCGCCACCGGCATGATCTACGTGGCAGTGGGTAAGAATTATTGTTGTAATCTTTGCAGGATCAAAACCAAAAGATTCAATGTTCCGGACTATGCGCCCGAAACCTGCCCCGGAACCGCTGTCGATGAGGGTAAGATCGCCGGCATCGAGAAGGTATACAATCCCATCCTTGATACTGCTTATGGTGGGGCCGCCTACCCGGTATATCTCGTCTGTTATCTTTATTGGCCCTGAATATCGCATAATAATAGATAATTAGAGGCCTGGATGATTAGAAGTTTAGCTAACCATCTAACCTTCTATCCCTCTAACCCTCTAACCTTCTGTTCTACCAGCCTTTCACCTTTCACTTTTTCAATAAACCAGTC
Organism: uncultured Syntrophorhabdaceae bacterium; assembly: GCA_964393225.1. Taxonomy (GTDB): domain Bacteria; phylum Desulfobacterota; class Syntrophorhabdia; order Syntrophorhabdales; family Syntrophorhabdaceae; genus MWEV01. The sequence goes on along the minus strand of CAYMTB010000024.1, from coordinate 7,511 downwards.
GATCAAACTCCTCGCGATGCTGATCTTCCCGGGGATGAGGGGAAGGTTGTTGCAATCAAACCAGCGGGCATCAGCGATTTCGGTCTCGTCAACCTTTATATCTCCCCCGGCATACTGCGCAGTAAAGGCAATCATGAGAGAGTCCGGGAAAGGCCACGGCTGACTGCCGAAATAGCGGATATCCTTAACATCGATCCCCACTTCTTCCCGTATTTCTCTCTTAACTGTATCTTCCAGTGTTTCTCCGGGTTCGACAAAGCCTGCAAGGACGCTGTACATCTCGTTATTAAAACGCTGCGCACGGGCAAGGAGTATACTGTCGCCCCGTGATACAAGAACAATGACGGCAGGTGAAATGCGCGGAAAGCTTATATATCCGCATGCCGGACATTTTTTGGCACGTTCATCGCTCTTGTTTTCTGTTTTTGACCCGCACCCGGCACAGAATTGGCCAGTCCTATCCCAGTCAATGATGTGGACGGCCTTTAAGGTTACTTTGAAGAGATTTTCGTTTAAGTGATTAAATATCCCCCATACGCCGTAGAGAGCCATGTTTTCAGGTATTTCTGCTTTTTCTTCGATCTCGGCAGTATAACAATGCTGCCCGTTATGTGTTCCCAGATAGAACTCACGGAGAGGTACAAATCCCAGCTCACTCATATCAACGAGCACTGGAATCGATACCCTGCCATCTTCCGCATTTACCAGCAGTTTTTTTCCGCATACAATAAACCAGAGGGCGGGGTCATCCTTTTTCACAGGAGTTGTAAACAATGAGATAAATGGCTCTGTCATAATTGAGAGAACTTTATCCGTTTCATAAAGCAAAGTCAAGCAAAGGGCTGGATTTGGGAACGGATGCTGGCTTGACTCACCATATAAATTCTGTTAATGTTAACTTGGAAATCTAAAATCATGATAAAACAATCGGGCTGGAAGCAAAGATCGAAAGAAGACATAAAAGAGATATTCGAGTTTTGCGAAGGCTATAAGGGGTTTCTCGATCTGGCCAAGACAGAGAGAGAAGCGGCAAAACTAATAGAAAACATCCTCATCAAAAAAGGGTTCAAAAATGATTTCAGACACGAAAACACATACATGGTCAATAAAGGCAAGACTGTTTTTGCCTTTATGAGAGGAAAGCTCCCGCTCGCTGAAGGATTGAATATCATCGCGGCGCATATAGATGCACCAAGGCTTGACCTGAAACAAAATCCGCTCTTTGAAGACGTTGACCTTGCCCTCCTTCGCACCCATTATTACGGAGGGATCAAAAAATATCAGTGGGTTGCAATACCCTTAGCCCTCCACGGGGTTGTTATAAAAGCAGACGGAACAAAGGTTGAACTCTCCATAGGAGAAAAAGACGGCGACCCTGTATTTGTTATCGATGATCTGCTGCCGCATCTTTCACGAAAAGCCCAGGATGAGAAAAAACTATCAGAGGCAATAGAAGGGGAAAAACTTGCAGTTCTCTTCGGCAGCATCCCGCTTGTGGGGGTTGCTAAAGAGGGAGCAAAGAGAGGCATACTCAAGCTTTTGCACGACCGGTACGGCATCGTGGAAGATGATTTCATCAGCGCCGAACTGGAGGTTGTGCCAGCCTTTAAGGCAAGGGACGTAGGCATCGACAGAAGCATGATCGGCGCTTACGGCCAAGATGACAGAGCCTGTGTATACACACTCCTCGAAGCGTTCTGCGACACTTACAACCCGGAACGTTCATGTCTTGCAATCTTTACAGATAAGGAAGAAATAGGCTCGGAAGGCAATACAGGCATGCAGTCCAATGCCCTTCAGATATTTTTATACAACATCCTTGAAGGTATGGATCTGAAAGCAGATGAGGTAACGGTGAGGAAAATGCTCTTTAAATCAAGGGCTGTTTCGGCCGATGTAAATGGTCCCGTAAATCCCATGTACCAGGATGTACACGAAAAACAGAACGCCTGCTATCTCGGCCGCGGTATTTGCGTGTCAAAGTTTACCGGTCACGGCGGCAAAGGCGGTGCGAGCGATGCCCATGCAGAGTATGTCGGTGAGATACGAAGACTCTTTGACAGAGAAGACATACTCTGGCAGACCGGCGAGCTCGGGAAAATAGATCAGGGTGGAGGTGGAACAGTGGCGAAGCATCTTGCCGTTTATGGCATGGATATTATCGACTGCGGCACCCCGATCCTTACCATGCATTCCCCCTTCGAAGTATCAAGCAAGCTCGATGTATACGAAACGTACAGGGCTTTTCACGTTTTTTTCAAATCGTAACTAAACCATACGGAGGCACCATAAACATCATGATGGAAAGCGAAACATTTGATATACCTGAGATAATACCATTACTCCCTGTAAGAGATATGGTCATGTATCCTTCAGTTATTCTCCCTCTGTTTGTAGGGAGAGACATGTCAATCAACGCCGTGGAAAAATCCTTGTCCAAGGACAGGCTGATCCTCGTAGCTGCGCAAAAAGACTTGACTGACGAAGATCCCCTGCCGGAAAGGATATACTCTGTGGGTGTGGTCTCACAGATCATGAGGATGCTGAGACTCCCTGACGGGAGGGTAAAAGTCCTTATTCAGGGGTTGAAAAAGGCCACAGTCAAGGAATATGTACAGGAAACTCCTACCTTTTTAGTCAGGATAGAACCCATTGAGGAACCTATCATCACCGAAATTACCCTCGAAATAGAAGCGCTTATGCGCTATGTGAAGGAAGAAATGGAGAAGGTTGTTTCAATGGGCAGGATGGTACCTCCTGATATACTAATGGTTCTCGACACCATTGATGAGCCGGGAAAACTTGCCGACATTGCCGCCGCCAACCTCGGAATTGCAGTTGATAAGGCCCAGGAAATCCTCGAAATAATAGACCCGATTTTACGCCTGAGAAAACTCTCAGAAATTCTCGGAAAAGAGATAGAACTCCTGAATATGCAGGCTAAGATACTCTCACAGGCAAAAGACGAGATGACAAAGAGCCAGAGGGATTATTTTCTGAGAGAGCAGATGAAGGCAATCAAAAGTGAACTTGGAGAAAGCGACGAGAGGACTGAAGAGATAGAAGACCTGCAGAAAAGGATAAAAAAGGCAAAGATGCCCAAAGACATTGAAAAAGAGGCAAAGAAACAGCTTGACCGGCTCGACATGATGCACCCCGACGCTATGGAATCCTCCATGATAAGAACGTATGTCGAATGGCTCGTAGAGCTTCCATGGAGTATATCAACAAAAGACAACATTGATATTAAACCTGCGAAGAAAGTACTCGACGAAGACCATTATGACCTTGAAAAGGTAAAGGAGAGGATTCTTGAGTTCTTAAGCGTCTTGAAGCTGAAAGGAGAAATAAAAGGGCCCATTCTCTGTTTTGTGGGACCGCCCGGTGTTGGAAAGACCTCTCTCGGAAAATCGATTGCAAGGGCGGTAGGGCGAAAATTCACGAGAATCTCTCTGGGCGGCGTTAGAGATGAGGCTGAGATAAGGGGCCACAGGAGGACATACGTGGGCTCCATGCCGGGGAGGATAATCCAGAGCATCAAACAGGCCGGCGCAAATAATCCTGTGTTCATGATGGATGAGATTGACAAGCTCGGTAACGACTTCAGGGGAGACCCTGCAAGTGCCCTGCTTGAAGTACTCGACCCTGAGCAGAACAATTCGTTCAGCGACCATTACCTTAATCTGCCCTTTGACCTCTCGAAGGTTATGTTCATCACAACGGCAAACAGGATTGACACCATACCCTCCGCCCTGAGAGACAGGATGGAGGTCATACATATAGCGGGGTATACGGAGAAGGAAAAGCTTGTTATCGCTAAAAAATATCTTATTCCGAAACAGCTTAGCGAGAACGGATTGAAGGAGAAAAACCTCGTATTTGCAGATCATGCCATTTCAAAAATCATACTTGACTATACACGTGAAGCCGGCTTGCGGAGTCTTGAAAGGAAGATTGCCGCCATTGGAAGAAAAGCAGCACGAAAAACCGCAGAAGGTGATAAACGAAAAATTGTTGTGACAACTAAAAACCTCCATACATTCCTGGGGCCTTCAAAATATCTTCCTGAAAGCGATTCAGAACTCGATTCTATCGGTGTAGTGAGCGGCCTTGCATGGACAGAATTCGGCGGTGATGTCCTCTACATCGAGGCATCGTGCAGAAAAGGAAAAAAAGACCTGCTGACCCTCACCGGCAATATGGGTGACGTAATGAAGGAATCCGTACAGGCAGCCCTGACCTACATCAAATCCAAAGCTGAAGAGCTCGGCATCAGCGGAGACATCTTTGATACGCTTGAGATGCACGTTCACACCCCTCAGGGTGCAATTCCCAAAGATGGCCCGTCGGCAGGTATCACCATGGCCGTTGCCATGATAAGCGCCATTACAAAAAGACATGTGAACAGAAAGATTGCCATGACAGGAGAGATTACCCTCACCGGGAGAGTTTTGCCCATAGGCGGCCTGAAAGAGAAAACGCTCGCCGCCCTCCGGGCACGAATAGAAACAATCATTCTACCCGATGAAAATATGAGCGAACTTGTTGAAATACCTGGATATGTGAAGAAAAAAATCAAGTTCGTACCTGTGAAAAATATGGATGAAGTGGTAAAGGCTATCTTCGGATAATTTCGGATTGCGGATTGTAGAAGAACCGAAGTTGCGAAGATAAAAAGTTGCGAAGTTGCGTAACCTCGTAGCTTCGTAATCTCGTAACTTCTGAATTAAAGACGGTGAACTGTGAACAGTGAACTGACATTAAGGGAAGCTTCATTCTATGAAAAACTTGACGGCAATAAGGTAAAGTGTCGCCTTTGCCGGCATAACTGCTTGATTGCCGAGGGCAAGCGCGGTATCTGCGGCGTTAGGGAAAACAGGGGCGGCACCCTCTATTCTCTGGTTTACGGGATGCCCTGCTCCTGGCATTTAGACCCCATCGAAAAAAAACCTTTCTTCCATTTTTTCCCCGGCTCAAAGGCCTTTTCCCTTGCCACAGCAGGATGCAATTTTAAGTGCCTTCACTGTCAGAACCATGAAATTTCTCAGATGCCAATGGACGGTAAAAAGATCCTCGGGCAGAAGATGTCCCCCGAAGATGTTGTCATCCTTGCACAACAGTCAGGATGCAAAAGCATATCTTACACCTACACCGAACCGACAATTTTTTACGAATACGCCTTTGATATTGCAAGACTCGCTAAAGAGCATGGAATCTACAATAATTTCGTCACAAATGGCTACATTCAGGAGGAACCGCTGAAGGCTATACAGCCTTACCTGGACGGGGCAAATATAGACCTCAAAGGCTTCAGTGAAAACTTTTACAGAAAGGTTTGCGGGGCCGACCTCTCTCGTGTCCTCGACACGATAAGGCTTTACAAGAAACTTGGTATATGGATTGAGATTACAACACTAATCGTCCCGGGACACAACGACAGCGAGAAAGAATTGAGGAGTATAGCCAAATTTATAAAGGATGACCTCGGCGCTGAAACCCCCTGGCATGTAAGCGCCTTTTATCCTACATACAAACTCCTCGATGTAAGCAGAACTTCGCCAATAACCATTCACAAGGCACGCCAAATCGGTATGGATGAAGGCTTACGATACGTCTATGAAGGCAATATCCAGGGTTCGGATGGTGAAAATACCTATTGTTACAGCTGCAGAAAGCTGATTATCCGGCGATACGGATATTCGATCACCGATTACAATATTAAGGATGGCGCCTGCACTTTCTGCGGGACAGCAATCGACGGCATCGGGATGTAAGCCTGATTCAAAGATTAGGGGGTCGAGGAATGCATATTGTGAACAAGATAATCATTATAGGGGCAGGACTTGCCGGGATGGTCGCTGCGCTTGCCGCACATGAAGAGGGCGCAGAGGTAATTATCGTCGACAGGGGTTCCATTGGCCTCGGGACAAATACAGCCCTGGCCGGCGGTGTTTTTACCGGACCCACTGGAGGCTATGACACCGAAACATACATAAAAGATACGATCCAGATCGGGAGGATGATTAACAATCCGTCCATGGTAAGGCTCATTGCAGAAACGGCTTCGGGCGCCTTCGACTTCCTCCGTTCTTCCGGGCTTCCCGTGATGGATTTCCACAGCATCACGGCTGTGAGAACACTGCAACTTGATCAGATCCCAGGGCTTCTGCTTGTAAAAAATATTGCCGAGAAGATAGGAAAACTCGACAGAGTTACCATATTCCCCGGGTTTTATGTTACGGATATTATCAAAGATAACAGCAGGGCATGCGGCGTAGAAGGATTCAACAATAAGGGAGAAGAGATAACCCTTTTTGCCGATGCCGTTATAATTGCTGCCGGCGGTGCAGGGGCTGTCTATCTCGTTAACGACAACCAGAAAAATACCATGGGACAGGGTTATTGGCTTGCAGCAAAGGCAGGCCTTGAACTCTTTGACATGGAGTTTGTCCAGTTCTACCCCCTCGTGCTGGCCGATAAACATCTGCCGTCAATGATTCTCTACCCTCCATTCCCCGAGGAAGTGCGCCTTCTTGATTCCTCAGGAAAAGACATTCTAAAAAAACATTCCCTCGGCAGTTTGAACGAAGCCATCCATACAAAAAGGGACAGGTTTTCCAGCCTCCTTTTCGAGGAAACTTCCATGGGGGGTGCGTATGCGGATTTCAGCAATGTGCCTTTATCTCTTTGGGATAAATATCCCCAGACTCTCCTTTCAAAATTGAAGTTTCCTGTCCGCACAAAACCGGTTCCCATCTCCCCCGCAGCACACTTTTTCATGGGCGGGGTAAAAATTGATGAAGGTGCCGGGACAGCTATCTCCGGCCTCTTTGCCTGCGGAGAGATTGCATGGGGGCTTCATGGGGCAAGCAGGAGAGGTGGAAACGCCCTCACAGAATGCCTTGTCATAGGAAAAATTGCGGGACAGAACGCCGCAAGATACACCCCTTCGGCCATCACATGCAACACTCCAGCAATGTGTGACAACCTCAGGTTAGAGAAAAATGTGATTGCCGCGTCGATCTCCGGCCTGCTCGCAATGACTTCCCGGAGATCTCCGGAAAAACAGACAAATGGATTATCCCTCAAAGCACTGCGTCGACAAATCAGAGAGGTTGCCTGGAACAATGCAGGGGTTGTAAGATCTGAAAAAGGATTAAAAGAAGGATTGGCTGCCACAGATGAGATAGATACACGGTTACAAACATTTATTCCTAAAAATGTGCAAGAGAGGAGATTGAAAGAAGACCTTCTTAGCGCCTCTTTCGTCCTCAAAGTAATACTCATTGCAAGCCTCGGCCGGAAAGAAAGCCGTGGCAGCTTTCAGCGTAAAGACTTTCCGAATGAAGATAATGGAAACTGGCAAAAAAATTCATGCCTCTCTTATGACCCTGAACAGGGAGACTTTTCTTTACATTATATCTAAACGCTTCGCGGTAAGTGGTATCAGCCCTTCACGGCCTGTTGCCCAAACCATCAGTATAAGCTGCGTTCAGCATAATAAGATCACA
>CAYMTB010000023.1:0-22463 GCA_964393225.1 uncultured Syntrophorhabdaceae bacterium | reverse complement strand
CGGTACGGGCGGCGCATGGTACGTCCATATGCGTTCTGGCCACGCGGGCAACGGTAGTAAGTCCAGCTTCTACTACGTGTGGCCGGTTCGTTCTGGACAGTCTGTGTCATTTGATAATTTGGTTATTTTGCTTTTCAAGACCGGGCAAACTAAGTGCTACAACACCTCAGGCGCAGAGACAACCTGTACTGGCACAGGTCAGGATGGGGAATTGCAAAAAGGCGTGGCATGGCCAGTCCCGAGATTCACAAACCCTGACAGTACAACTCCTGTAAATGGCAATACCGTACTGGATAAACTCACTGGCCTTGAATGGACGAAGGATGCGGGCACACCGACAGTGGGGTTATGTACCGATGGGGCAAAGACATGGCAAGGCGCTTTGGGTTATGTGGCCTGTTTAAATACAAACAATTACCTCGGGTATAACGACTGGCGTTTGCCGAACAAGCTTGAAATGGAGAGCCTCATAGATGCAGGAAAATCCAGTCCAGTCCTCCCCTCAGGTCATCCGTTTACCAATGTGCAGTCGAGCTACTACCGGTCGTCTACTACGTACGTCGCTGGCACTAGATTCTACGCATGGAACGTCAATATGTGGCATGGCCTAGTGAACGACGTCAATAAGGGCGATGGCAGCTATGCGTGGCCGGTTCGTTCTGGACAGAATTCAGGAATTCAAATCAACCGAGGAGCTTTGATAACAAAAGATGCAAATGTGAATCTCACCCTCTCTGCCTATCATGCTAATGGTGTTGCTGAGATGAAATTCAGTAATGATGGCACTAACTGGTCAACTCCTGAACCCTACGCAACTCAAAAAACCTTTCAACTCACCTCAGGCGACGGCACAAAGACCGTCTATGTAAAATTCAGGGCAAACGGCAACACCACATGGTCAAGGGTTTACAGCGACAGTATTGCCCTTGATACGACACCGCCAGTTACAACGGCAACTCCTGCTGGGGGGTTACATTCATTAATAAGCGTAACCTTGACAGCGAATGAGCCTGCAAAGATATACTACACAATGGATGGTTTACCACCCACAACAAATTCAACCATCTATTCAACCCCCATAAGTGTTTCCTCAAATATCACCCTCAAATTTTTTGCCGTTGATTCTGCTGGGAACGTTGAAGATGTAAAGACTGAAATTTATACCATAGACACAACGCTTCCCGCAGGCACAATTTCTATCAATGCCGGGGCAACTGTTACTAACAACGCCACCGTTACCCTTAACCTTACAGGAACCGATGTAACAGGTGTAACGGAGATGAAATTCAGAAACGAGGACATGAAAGACGCAAGTGGCAACGCAGTCTGGTCAGCGCCCGAACCTTATGGAACAGGCAAAACATGGAAATTATCTGACGGTGAAGGCTCGAAGACAGTCTATGTCAAATTTAAAGATGCAGCAGGGAACTGGTCCATATCAGAGAGCTACAACATAACCCTCGATCTGCCACCGAGGAGTAGTGACTTTTGGTTTCTGCCAAAAACGGGGCAGACGAAATGCTACAATGCGGCAGGCGCTGAGCTTAAATCCTGCACTGGTACGGGACAGGATGGAGAATTGCAAGCTGGCAAGGCATGGCCAAGTCCAAGATTTGTTGATAACAGCGAACAGACGGTAACAGACAGATTCACCGGGCTCATGTGGCCTAAAGATGCAGGTACACCTACTGTTGGCTCATGCACAGGGGGTCAAAAAACATGGCAAGGTGCGCTTGATTATGTAAAGTGTCTCAATGCCAATAATTACCTTGGTTATAAAGACTGGCGGTTACCGAATAGATTTGAGTTTGAAAGCCTTGTAAATTTACAGGAACCGAATATTGCTTCTTGGCTTAATACACAAGGCTTTTCTGGTGTGCAGTCTTATTACTACTGGTCGTCTACTACCAGCGCCTACGATACAACCTACGTATGGTATGTCTATATGCTGGGTGGCCAAAGTGGTGCCAGGCCAAGGACGAATGGACAACATGTATGGCCAGTGCGTGCGGGACAGTCCGGGTCATTTGATAATTTTGAAATTTCGCTTTTTAAGACAAATCAAACAAAGTGCTATGACTCAGCAGGAAAAGAAATAACCTGTGCAGCTACGGGACAGGATGGAGAATTGCAGAAAGGTGCAGCATGGCCAAGCCCTCGTTTTGTTGATTATGGGGATCAGACAATTGGAGATAATCTGACAGGGCTTATTTGGACAAAGGATGGAAGTGCACCAACAAGCGGAGTATGTACAGGTGGCAAGAAAACATGGCAAGGTGCACTTGATTATGTGGCGTGCCTCAATAACAACAAATTTCTTGGTCACAACGACTGGCGACTACCTAATATCAACGAGCTGAGAAGTCTTGTCAGTGTCGTGCAGTCTGATTCTGCTTCTTGGCTTAATACGCAAGGCTTTTCTGGTGTGCAGTCTTATTACTACTGGTCGTCTACTACCAGCGCCTACGATATGGTCCAAGCGTGGGTCGCTCATATGTGGAGTGGCTACGCATACTACTACGATAAGTCGAGCAGTTATTACGTGTTGCCTGTACGCGCAGGTGGTGGGTCATTAGATAATTTGGACATTCTCATCAATAATGGCAACGCTTATGGTATCACCGCTCTTGTAAACCTCAAATTTTCCGCCTATGATTTAAACGGTGTTACGGAGATGATAATTAGCAATGATGCGTCATTCAATACTGCTGTTGCAGAACCCTATGCAACCACAAAACAATGGACTCTTTCCTCAGGTGACGGGACAAAGACCGTCTATGTAAAATTCAAAGACTCAAATGGCAATTGGTCAGAGACATATAGTGGCACCACAACCATCCTCGATACCACAGTCCCCAGCCTCACCCTCTACACATTGCCGGATAAAGCGTTGACAAATAACTCGACCCTAAACGTCACAGGCACTGCATCGGATTCGAATGGAATAAAAACTCTCACCATCAATGGAATAAACATAACGCTTAATCAAGAGGGCACTTTCAGTCATGCATTAACACTTACCGCTGGGGCAAACACGATTACAATTATTACTACCGACAATGCAGGGAATACAGCCACTGATACGCGAACCATTACCCTCGATACCGCACCTCCGTCCTTAACCCTCTCTACCCTTTCCAACGGGAGCTATACCAACAACCAGACCCTGAACGTTGCAGGCTCTGTCTCCGACAACGTTGCCATTGAGAAACTTGCCGTAAATAATACCGAGGTGATTGTTAAACCTGACGGATCATTCAGTTACGCATATACGCTTACACTGGGGGAAAACATAATAGCTACCATTGCACGGGACACGGCAGGGAATGAAAAATCTGATACACGAACGATTGTTTATGATGCTTCTTCTCCTGTCCTTGTAATTACCACCCCTGCGGACAACAGCAAAACAAAAATCCCCTCAATCACACTCTCTGGTTCAATCGATGAGGTGTCGGTAATGACGGTAAAACTCAACGACGGTTCTCCAAACGCTCTTGATGTAAGCGGAAACGTTTTTACCAATACCGTAACCCTCACCTCTGGAATAAATACTATTGAAGTAAAGGCCACAGACCGTGCAGGGAATACATCCTCCCTCAAGAGAACCGTTGCCTATGACAATGTAAATCCTTCCGTCACCGTTACGGAACCAGCCCAGGACACTATCGCCAATCAGAGTAACATAATTATTAAAGGTGAGGTATCGGATACAACCTCTGTAATAATAACCATAGAGTTTGAAGGGAACACATTCACACCAGTATTAATGGATGGCAAGTTTCAACAGACAATAACCTTCTCTACGCCGAAAACATATCAGGTCAATGTAAAAGCGGTTGATGAATTAGGCAATGAAACAACTGTTCAAAGGAATATAATCTATGCATTAGACACACAAAGCACATTACAACTTTTTTCGGGTTGGAACTTCATATCTTTCCCGAAACAACCTCAAAATACAGCGATTGGGGAGGTTTTAAAAGATGTTTCTCTCAATGTACGGGTGATCTGGGGATATGACAACCAGAATAAGACATGGAAGAAATTTAAGCCATCAGCTACGGGCAATGATTTATCAGCTATTGAATTCGGGGAAGGGTATTGGATTTATATGAACAATCCGGTCACGTTATTCGTAGCTGGGCAGTCAGCAAGTTTACAAGCTGTCACGCTTTATAAAGATTGGAACCTGGTAGGCTATGGCGGACAGGACAATATAATGAACCTACCTGCTAATTACATAATCATCTGGGGATGGGAGAATGGGATATGGAAGGCAAAACAACCTTCAACATCAGGAAACTTAAACGTTCAACCACTCGACAGCCTTTACCGGGGTAAGGCATACTGGATAAAGATGAATGAAAATATAAACTGGACACAATAGGCACAACTTCAAAAAGGTTAATAGGGCCTTTACCTGTATGATCAATAAGAGTCTTTTTGTAAACATTGCCTTTATTGACTTTTAGGCAATTCCATAAATTGTAGAAACGGTTTCTACAATTTCCTTAGCCTGGTCGTCTGTCGTATTTTATCAGATCGTTAATCGCCCCACCCACATCATACACCTTTCCAGGAAGTTCTGCAGATCGCGAGTCTCTGAATGAAGTGCAGGGAAGATTAATTTTGCTCTATTTTGTATACAAAAATGCTTGACAATTTTTCCAAGTGATAATATAGTTGATTCATCAAAATTGTATACAGTATCCAAAGGGGGAACCATGGAAGATCACGAGATTTTTAAAAACATTACCGTTCTTTCGCTTGAACAGGCAACAGTCTTACCGTACCTTTCCTACAGACTTGCCATGGATGGGGCAAACATTATACGAATGGAGCACCCCATCTATGGAGACCCGAACAGAAGGGTAGGCGAAAACAGGCTTAACGAAGACAGGATGTATACCTATTTTCTTACCATTAACTGCAGCAAAAAGGCCATTACTCTGGATCTGGGTACGCCGGAAGGCAGGGAAATCTTCAGGGATTTGCTTATAAAACTGAATGTCGACATATTTGCCACGAACCAGCTCCCGAGGAATTATCCAAAGCTTGGCATTGATTACGAAACAGTAAAATCGATCAAGCCCGATATCATATGGGTGGGCCTTACAGGTTTTGGTCCGGATAGCAACGAGGCCGCCTACGACCCCATTCTCCAGGCAAGAAGCGGGCTTATGGAGGTTACAGGAGACAAGGAAGGTCCTCCGTATGTCCTCGGTGTGCCACTTCCTGACATGGGTGCCAGCGAGCATGCATACGGGATGATCATGAAAGCCCTCTATAAAAAAGCAATGACAAAGGAAGGTTCGAGGATCGATGTTTCCATGTTCCAGAGCACTGTGTCATGGCTTACCGTCCCCATTACCCAGACAAAATCCTTCAATAATAAGATCACAAGGAGAGGAAATACCCATGAGTTTTTCGCGCCTGTAAGCGTCTATAAGACCAAAGACGGGTATGCATATGTTGCCGTGGGGAACGATATTCAGTGGGAGAGGATGCTGAAAATCAGCGGCTTTGAGGTCCTGGCGAAGCCGGAATATGCAAGAAATGAGGGAAGGATAAAGGATGTCGTCAACCTGAATAAGGCCATTGAAGCGGTTACAGTAAAATATACCATCAATGAGCTTACAGCCTTGTTTACTAATGCCACCATTCCTATATCAAAGGTTAACACCATAGAAGAAGTTCTTGAAGATCCCTATATAAAGGACGAAATACTCTCTTCTACCGATGCAAAGACCGGGACAACGATTTATCTTGCACCATTGCCCAATACAACAAGTTATGTAAAATCTGTTAACAAAAAGCTGTCATTTCCTCCGAGATTCGGCGAACAAAACGAAGAGATTTATATAAATACCCTTGGCTACTCAAAAGAAAAGCTGGATGAATGGAAAACAAAGGGAATAATTTGAGGAGGTCAAATGAATACCCCCGATGAGCAGCCCACTGTGAGGAAAGGGAAATTCCTTAGGGAACAGGTTTATAAAACATTAAAAAATACTATTTTAATCGGTGGTTTGCAGCCGAAAAAGAGACTCATTGAAGAAAAACTTGCCGACGAGATGGGGACAAGCAGAACTCCTGTGAGGGAGGCCATACAGAAACTTGAAAAGGAAGGCCTTATACACAAACTTCCAAGAGGCGGTTATGCGGTAAGTATTGTCACTGATGAGGATATTGAAGAGGTATTCGGTATACGGAGTGTCCTTGAAGGGTATGCAGGGTATCTTGCCGCATCGAGGGCAACAGAAGACGATATAAAGGCACTGGAAGAGATTGTTCGGAAGGAAGAGGAATGCCTCAAAGAGAATAACACGGAAGAGATTATACAATTAAATACCGAATTTCATGACAGACTGTATAAAGCAGCAAAAAGCTCTAAGTTGTACACCATAATTAACGACCTTAGAGATTACATTTACCGTTACAGGATAATAATTTTCCGTTACAGCGGTATGGCGGAGATATCCATTAATGATCATAAGGACATGATCGGCCTTATGAAGGAAAAAAGTGCCGTACAGGTTGAAAAGCTTGTCCGGAAGCACATCATAAGAGGAAAGAACCTGATAAAGAAAAAAATCAAAAGAGATGTCATAAAGCATGGACCTGGTCAAAAAACTTCTCCAGGGAGATGAAAAGAGTGCGGCACGTCTCATCTCCCTGGTAGAGGAAGGACGGCCTGAAGGCCTGAAGGCCATTTCGCTCATATATCCACATACCGGTAAAGCACACGTCATTGGCGTTACCGGTGCACCGGGTGCTGGGAAAAGCACCCTGATTGGTAAGCTTGCCATGAGTTTTGTCAGCGAGGGCAAGAAGATTGGAATCATTGCCGTTGACCCGACAAGCTCAAAAGGTGGCGGCGCACTGCTTGGTGACCGCGTGCGCATGCGGGAAGCTGATAAAGCAGGAGGTATTTTTATAAGATCAATGGCACACAGAGGATATCCGGGCGGCATTGCAAAGGCGGCAATCGGGGCAACGTATGTCCTCGAGGGTCTCGGCAAGGATATTATTATAGTGGAAAGTGTCGGTGCGGGCCAGACCGAGATACAGATATCTGCATTGTGTGATACCGTTGTTACCGTTGTAACATCTGATTACGGGGACGATATTCAGCTTATGAAGGCGGGGCTTATTGAAATAGGAGACATTGTTGCTGTAAATAAGGCGGATAAACCAGGGGCGGAAGACACTGCGAGGGATATTTCGATCCATATCGGGGATCGTGCACAGAATGACTGGAAGATTCCCGTTGTCACAGTCCAGTCGATAAGCGGTGAAGGCGTGGAAGGGCTTAAAAATCACATCGATGCGCATTTTTCTTTTCTCAGGGAAGATACATGCGGTATTCAAAAGAAAAAAACGCGCCTGAAGACGATGATGCTGACCCTTTTAAAAGAAGAAATGTGGAATAAGTTGATGGACAAGTGGAGCAATACCGGTGAATTTCAAGGTATTGTAGGGCAGCTCGAGGATGGAAAGGTGGACCCTTATGCAGCGGTGTACCAGGCATCCGAAATGATGTTTCGAGCATAACAGGCGGTTTGGATGGACTTTAATTTTACACAGGAACAGATATTTTTCAGGGAACAGGTCGCGAAGGCTCTCAAGGAACTTGTAGAGCCGCAGGCTGCCACGATAGACAAAGAAGACAGATTCCCCCGTGAATTGTTCAATAAACTGGGCAGTTTAGGTTACTACGGTGTACGGTACCCACAGGAAATCGGCGGCATGGGGGCAGACTGCACCACATTTACCATTCTTGCTGAAGAACTTGCCCGCGTTTCAGTAGCCTTTTCAGCCATTGTTACCATGCAGTGCCTCATGGGTACGGATTTTATTCACCGCTTTGGTACGAAAGACCACATAGAGCGTCTCCTTGTTCCTGCCATTAAAGGCGAAAAGATAGGCACTATTGCCTTTACTGAGCCGGATTGCGGTTCAGATCTGGGGGCAATAAAGACAAAGGCCGTAAAAGAGGGAAATGAGTATGTGATCAGAGGCAGAAAGATGTGGATAACAAGTGCCGAAACAGCTGACTTTGTAACTGTTGTCGCTACGGTGGACCCTTCAAAGCGCCTCAAGGGCCTTGCTTTTTTCCTTGTTGAGAAGGGTACGCCCGGTTTTTCGGTTGGTCAGAGGATTGATAAGATGTCGGCCAGGGGTTCAGTTACCGGGGAATTGATCTTTGATGAGTGCCGTATTCCTGAGACAAACCTTCTTGGAGAAGAGGGAAAAGGCGCCCAATACCTTGAAGGGCTTTTGAGCGAAATCAGGATTATGATTGCGGGGTTAGGGCTCGGGCTTGCCCGGAGCGCTTATGTCGCCGGGATTAGATATGCTCAGGAACGGGAGGCATTCGGAAAACCTGTTTCCGGATTCCAGCTTATTCAGGAAAAGGTTGCAGAGATGGAGATGCGCATTAAAAGCACATGGCTTCTCACCTACCATGCGGCATGGCTTAAGGACCATGGCATGCCTGCAAAGAAAGAGGCTGCAATGGCAAAACTGTATTCCACCGAGACGGCAAGCTATGTGGTGGATCAGGTGACAAGGATACACGGTGCATATGGTATTGCAGAGGAATACCGTGTTGAGAGGCTATACAGGGATGCACGTTTTCTCCTCTACGGAGGAGGGACATCGGAAATATTGAAGACGATTATTGCGAAAGAGTGTCTTAAAGGATGAAACCGTTCAATGTTCTATGTTCAAGGTTAAAACGTAGAACTTTGAACAGCAACTGCGAGGAGGAACTGTATGGGAGAGCAGAAAAGAATAAAGGTTTTAATTGCGAAACCCGGACTTGATGGTCACGACAGAGGGGCCAAGGTAGTAGCCCAGGCCCTTAAAGAGGCAGGGATGGAGGTGATTTATTCCGGTCTCCACAAGACAATAGACCAGATCATTCATATCGCCATCCAGGAGGATGTGGATGTCATCGGGCTCTCTATCATGTCAGGCGCCCACATCCCGATTACGCAAAAGCTCTTTAAAAGACTTGGCGAAGAGGGGGTTACAGACAAACTTGTTTTTGTTGGTGGCGTCATACCCGGTAAGGATATCCCCAAGCTCAAGGAGATAGGGGTTACCGGTGTTTTTCCCGGCGGCGCCCCTCTTACCGAAACTATAGAGTTCTTAAAAAATACTGTAAAATAAGTATATATTGCATTAGGAGGAAGATATGGCGGTTCCACGATACATTAAAGACAAAAAGGATCAGATTCTGGATGTTATTCTGGAATCCGGAATCCATGTAAAACCTTCCTATACACCTGAAGACCTGGAACGTATCGGCTTCAATTACGAAAAAGACGTTGCAGACCCGGGAACATATCCGTTTACAAGGGGAATACACCCCCTGGGCTACAGGTCGAGGGCATGGACAACACGTCAATATACCGGTTTCGGAAGCCCGGCGGAGACGAATGAACGTTTCCAGCTCATGATTGCCCATGGCCAGACAGGGCTGAATGTTGCCTTTGACCTGCCGACACAGATGGGGTATGACTCGGACGATCCCATGGCTGAAGGAGAGGTAGGACGGGTGGGTATGGCAGTAGATACACTCCGTGACTTTGAAATTGCTTTTAAGAACATACAATTAGACAAGATCGGTGCGGGGCTCACTATCAATGCCGTGGCATCCATTATGCTTGCCATGTATCAGGCGGTAGCGGAAAAATTCGGTTATGATGCAAAGGTCATATCCGCAACACCTCAAAACGACATATTGAAAGAGATGATAGGCAGAGGGGCATGGATTTTTCCTGTGGAGCCGGCGGTAAAACTAATCGGCGACACGATTGAGTATTCCATGACCACCATGCCGAAGACAAACCCTGTAAGTGTATGCGGATACCACATCAGGGAATCCGGCGCAACCCCGGCCCAGGAAATCGCCTATGCTATTCTCATTGCCAACGCATACATCGACAATGTTCTCGCAAGGGGATACGATGTAGATGAATTTGCCGGGAGGTTTTCTTTTAATTTCAACGTGTTCGGCAATATGTGGGAACAGATTGCCAAGTTCAGGGCGGCCAGAAAGCTCTGGGCGCGGAACCTGAAAGAGAAATACAATGTAAAAAAGGCACAAAACCTTTTTCTGCGCGGGCTTTTCGGCGGCGGCGGGTATGGACTCACCAAGGCACAGCCTGAAAATAACATCATGAGAGGGGCATATTATGCGCTCGTAGCTGCCCTGTCAGGCGCACAAACAACAGCATTGTGCAGTTTTGACGAAGCCTTTACGATTCCAACGCCCCATTCGGCGCTTCTCTCGCTCCGTACGCTCCAGATATTGATGGATGAAATGGGCCTGAGGGACACCGTTGATCCCCTTGCCGGAAGCTACTTCATCGAAACGCTTACAAAAGAGATGGAGCAGAAAATCGAAGAAGAGATGGAAAAGATTGTGAAGTACGGCGGCATCACAAAGGCTGTTTCTGACGGGTATATCCAGAGACTTGTTGCACGGCAGGCCTTTGAGGTGGAGAAAGGCCTTGAGGCAGGAGAACTTCTGAAGGTAGGGGTCAATATATACAAAGAGGGTGCCCCCATGGATGTAGAACTCCATGAGTATAACTATGAGACTGCTGAAAAACAGATTGAAAGCCTGCATCGGGTCAAGCGGGAGCGTTCGGAGAGTGATGTGACGCGTACCCTGAAAGAGCTTGAAACAGCAACAAAGGCCGGAAAGAACGTTATGCCCTGTCTTGTTGAATGCTGTAAGGCCTATGCAACAGTAGGTGAAATGGCGGGCATTTTCAGGCAGATTTTTGGTGAATTTCAGGAACCGGGGCTGTTTTAATGTAAACAGGTGAATAAGTGAATAAGTGATTAAAAAATGTGTGAATAACTAAATGGCTGAAATTAAAATTAAAAAATGTAAATCTAAGTTTGACGATAATTACTTATTCACTAAATTACTTATTTACATTTTTTTCAGAAAGGGGAATATATGAATGATAACTATTACCGGCTGGGCTGTGACATAGGCGGTACATTTACCGATTTTGTCCTGCTCAATGATAAAACCGGGGAAATAACGACAGGCAAGTGCCTGACCACCCCCCGGGATCCCTCGGATGCTGTTGAAGAGGGGATAAGGGCGCTGGAAGTTACTGCGCCGGATTTTGTCGCAAAACTGGATGAATTGATACATGGAACAACCCTCGTCATCAATTCCATTATAGAGAGAAAGGGAGCCAGAACCGGTCTCATCACGACGAAGGGTTTCAGGGATGTCCTGGAAATAGGCCGGGAGATACGCTATGCCCCCTATGATGTATTCGCCGAATTTCCCAAACCCCTGATTCCAAGAAGATACCGCATGGAAGTGGACGAGAGGGTCCGAAGTGACGGCAGCGTAATAAAGGCCCTGGATCCGGAAGAAGCAAGGCAGACAGTTCGCGCCCTTCTCGATATGGGTGTTGAATCTATCGCCGTCTGTCTCCTTAATTCCTTTGAAAATCCATCCCATGAGCTGATGCTCCTTGAGATCATTGAAAAGGAAGCCCCCGGAATATCCGTCTCCATTTCGTACCACGTTTTGCCGCAGATTAAAGAATATGAGCGAACAAGCACCACTGTTACCAACGCTTATGTTAAGCCTCTTACGGGGCGGTACCTGTCCAAGCTTGCCGCCAGGCTGGAGTCCATCGGCTTCAAGGGCAAACTCTTTATCATGCTTTCCAGCGGCGGCGTTACCTCTGTGGAAACGGCAGCCGAGTTTCCGGTAAGGATTATCGAATCCGGGCCCACAGCAGCAGTCATCGCAGGTCAATACTATGGCAAGCACTTCAACATCCCTGAGATGTTCTGCTTTGATATGGGAGGCACGACAGCAAAATCATGTCTGATCCAGAAAGGGGTCGCAGGTGTTGTACCGACCTTCGAGGTCGGCCGCGTCCAGAGGTTTATGAAAGGAAGCGGCCTTACAATCCAGGTGCCTGTTGTAGATTTGATGGAGATAGGTGCCGGAGGAGGCAGTATTGCCAAGGTAAGCAAACTCGGTACGCTTCAGGTTGGTCCAGAAAGCTCCGGAGCAGACCCTGGACCAATATGCTACGGGAGGGGAGGCACGGGTCCCTGTGTGACCGATGCGGATCTCCTGCTGGGCTATCTTGATGAAAACTATTTTCTTGGCGGGACGATGAACCTCGACAAAGAGAGCGCAAGGCGCGGCGTTGAGGAAAGGATTGCCAAACCCCTTGGGGTATCATTCATTCAGGCAGTCTGGGGAATTCATGACCTCATCAACGAAACCATGGCAGCAGCAGCCAAAACACATATCGCTGAAAAAGGCGGCAATCCGAAGATTGTAACCATAGCCGCATTTGGAGGGGCAGGCCCGGTGCACGCTTATGGCCTGGCAAAAAAGCTGGGGGCACCCCGTCTGCTTGTGCCGCCGAATGCCGGTGTGGGTTCAGCCATGGGGTTTTTCACTGCCCCGCGGGCATTTGATCTGCTCCGTAGTCACAAGGTTCCCCTCACCAGTGTGAACTTTTCCGAGATAGAAGATATATTCAGGGGACTCGAAGCGGATGCCGGGAAAATTATGAAGAAAGAGGCAACTGACGAAATGATCCGTTATGAGCGGTCTCTGGACATGCGTTTTGTGGGGCAGGGTTCGGAAATCAATGTTTCCGTGCCTGCGGTGGATTTTACAAAACTTCAGAGGGTGGATATCCGGGGCCTCTTCGACGATGTCTATAAGAAACTCTATGGCAGAACATATCCTGAATCGGAAGTGGAATTTATCAATTTCAAAATCAGGGCAAGTCTTCCTGAGCGCCTCCTGCAGCTGCCTAAACTCGATAGAAAGAAGGGGCAGTCTCTCGATGCTGCGATTAAGGGACAGCGCCCGGCGTATTCTCCGATTGCCAGGGACTTTATCCCTTTTACTGTGTACGATAGGTACAAACTATTTCCAGCGGCTGAGTTTCAGGGTCCGGCCATTATCGAGGAAAAAGAATCAACCCTCATTGTGGGCGAGGATGGTCATGTATCGATAGATGATTTTGGGTTTTTGTGGATTGACCTTAAGGAGGTATGAAAATGCCGCGCGCGTTTGATCCGATCACGTTAGAGATTTTGTGGCGAAGACTTATTTCCATTGTGGACGAGGCGGACAGCAGCGTCGCCCGCACGGCATTCTCGAGCCTGCTCAGGGATGCCCATGACTATACCTGCATGTTTACGGACAGATTGGGCCGGGAACTGGCTCAGGGGAGCTTTGCAACCCCCGGGCAGTCAGGGGCCATGGCCCTCGGAATAAAGAATCTCATTAAAAAGTTTCCTTTAGACCATTACCAGCCCGGTGATGTCTTTATTACGAACGATCCCTGGGCACTGGCAGGCCACCTGAACGATGTATGCGTTATGAGCCCTATCTTCTACAAGGATAAACTTGCTGCCTTTACGGCCTGTGTTTTCCATCACTCCGACATAGGTGGCCGTGTTGCCTCAGACAATCACGATGTCTTCGAAGAAGGTCTTTTTATCCCTGTCGTGAAGCTCTATGACAGGGGAGTCCTCAACGAGTCGGTGCTCGACATGGTCCGGTGGAATGTTCGGACGCCCGATGAGGTTATCGGGGATATCCGGTCGCAGATAGCCGCAAACCATGTCTGTGCCGAGAAGGTGCGCCAGATGCTCAAAGAAAGCGACCTTGATACCCTCGATGATCTGGCGGACCAGGTTATCGGCCTTACTGAAAAAAGCATGAGAGAAGAGATCGAAAAGGTCCCCGACGGTGTTTACAATGCGAGAGGTGTAATCGAGCAGGTCAAAGGAAAAGGGGACATTATTATCCAGGCGAAGGTCGAGATAAGGGGAAGCGATATCATTGTAGACCT
The DNA here is from genome assembly GCA_964393225.1 of uncultured Syntrophorhabdaceae bacterium. GTDB lineage: Bacteria > Desulfobacterota > Syntrophorhabdia > Syntrophorhabdales > Syntrophorhabdaceae > MWEV01. The sequence goes on along the minus strand of CAYMTB010000023.1, from coordinate 8,580 downwards.
CGACGGTTCTTCCGGTCAGGTGGACTGGGGCGGCAACGTTGTCTTCAATTTTACCTACGCCTATGTCTTTATGGCAGTGAAAAGCATGTTTGCCCCGGACATCCCGAACAATGACGGCTGCGCCAGGCCTATACAGCTATCCGCCCCGGAAGGAACCGTTGTGAACTGCAAGTTCCCTGCAGCCGTAGCTGCACGGATGGGGGTTGGCCATTTCCTTACCGAGGTCATTTACCGGGCGCTGTCCAACGTTCTGCCCAACAGGGTGATCGCGGGTTCCGGCGGTACACCGGCTGCCATGAATGTGTTTTACGGGAGAAGGAAAGACGAAAAACCCTGGCATTCCGTGATCATCAGGGGAGGCGGTATGGGGGCCGGAGCCAATAACGACGGCAATTATGTCTACATCTTCCCGGCCAATGGCGCCAATACGCCTGTTGAGATATTTGAAAGTGACACCCCGCTGATTGTCGAAAAGAGAGAACTCCTCGTTGATTCGTGCGGCCTTGGCAAAATGAAGGGCGGCCTCGGCAAAAGAGAAATTTTTAAGGTGCCTGACGATCAGTATGCCCCGATACCGCCGGTCAATCTGGGCATCCAGGCCGGGAGATATGCATATCCAGCAGAGGGTCTTTTTGAAGGCAAACCCGGCAGCAAGGCACATTTCCTTGTCAACGGGGTTCCGGGGAATTCTTATGGATTAACCCAGCTGATTCCGGGCGACGTGGTCACCATTGATGCCCCCGGAGGCGGCGGTTACGGCAACCCTCTCGAACGCGAACCCGAAATGGTGGCCAGCGACGTCATTGAAGGATATATCAGCCCTGAAAGTGCCAGAAACGATTATGGTGTCGCTGTTAATCAGGTAACCGGAAAGATAGATTGGGAAGAGACGAAAAGGCTGAGAAAATAATAAGTTAAGAAAGAAATTAGCTATGCACAGAATTTTAGTAATTGAGTAATTGAGTAATTGAGTAGTTTAGTAGTTGAGTAACTAAAATCACTTAATCACTTATTGACTTAATTACTGTTACCGATGTTTTGATAAAGGAGGAAGGAAACGATATGGAAAGACCATTTGATGCAAAAGTAAAAACAGAAAAGGAGCTGAAAGCACTCCAGCTTGAAGGTCTGAAATGGACGGCAAACCATGTCTATAATGGTTCCGGCCATTACCGGAAGAAGTTCGACGAAGCCGGTGTAAAGCCGGCGGATATTAAAACGCTTGAAGACATACGGAAACTGCCCTTTACTACCAGCAAAGACCTTCAGGAAGGCTACCCTTTTCCGCTTCTGAGCGTACCCATGGAGAAGGTTGTCCGCATCCATGCATCCAGCGGTACCACCGGCAAAAGGAAAGTCCTCTGTTATACCGCAAAAGACGTGGATGACTGGGCAGAGATGTTCGCAAGGTGTTATGCCTATGCCGACTGTACCGTAGAAGACCGGATACAGATCGCCGTGGGATACGGTGTCTGGACCGCCGGCTGGGGTTTCCAGAACGGCTGCGAACGTTTCGGCGCCATGTCAATCCCCATAGGTCCTGGCAACACGGATATGCAGTGCCAGTTCCTCGAAGATTTCGGGACAACTACTATGTGCTGCACCGCGTCCATGGGGCTTCTCATGGCAGAGGAAATCAACAATCGGGGGCTCAGGGGAAAAATCGCCCTCAGGAAAATGATCTTCGGTTCTGAGAGAGCGAGTGACGCGATGCGTACCAGAATATCGGAACTTTCAGGCGTGAGTTTTGATCAGTTATATGATATTCCCGGTATGACGGAACTTTACGGTCCCGGTACCGGCCTGGACTGTAGGTACCACAAAGGAATCCATTACTGGGCCGATTACTACATGCTGGAGATTTTGAACCCTGACACGCTGGAGCCTGTTCCGCCCGGAGAAGTCGGGGAAATGGTCGTCACAACACTGAAAAAAGAGGCTGCACCTCTTATCCGCTACAGGACGAGGGACCTGACGAAGCTTATAACAGAACCATGCCCATGCGGGAGCATTATGCCCATGCATGACAGGATTCTCGGCAGGTCTGATGATATGTTTATATACAAGGCAGTCAATATCTATCCCAGTCATATCGACCAGATACTGTCCAACATCAAGGGTGTGGGCAGCGAATATCAGATTGTCCTCTTCAGGAAGGAAAAAAGCGGCAAAGATCATATGACCATCAGGGTTGAGAGGCTGCATGATGCGCACCACCATGAAGACAAGCATCTGCAGAAGGCTGTGGAGCATGCTATAAAAAAACAGATACTGGTGAGCTGTGATGTAGAGATTGTTGACCACGGTTCATTGCCGAGGTCAGAACGAAAGACGAAAAGGGTTTTTGACAACAGAGACTAAATAATACAGCGGATAGCGTTTAGCGGATAGCGTTTAGGAAAAATTTAAAACTCTACGCTATGTGCTCTACGCTCCACGCTAAGGAAGGGAGGTTATTGTGAGAAGCTATGAGTATTATAAGCCGCAAACTATGCAGGAAGCAGTTGAATTGATGGGTGCCCTTGATAATGCGAAGTACATTGCCGGCGGGACAGATGTGCTGGTGCTTTTCAGGCAGAAGAAGATCGCGCCGGAAAACCTTATTTCCCTGAGGAATATTAGTGACCTTACCTACATTGACAAAAAGGATGGACTGAAGATCGGAAGTGCCGTGACGCATACCGCGATTGCGAAGGACGAATTCATCAAACGCTCTTACTCGGCGCTCAATGATGCCGCAACCCGTGTCGGTTCTCTTCAGATCCGGAACGTTGCCACAATGGGCGGAAATATATGTAACGCAGCTCCTTCTGCTGATACGGCATGTCCTCTCCTTGTCCTTGATGCAAAGGTCGTAATTGCCGGGCAAAAAGGGGAGAGGGAGGTGGATATCGATGATTTCTTCCTCGGACCTAATAAAGTAGCCCTTGAAAAGGGTGAGATTGTAAAAGGTTTTCATATGCCGCAATTTGGAGACAATACCGGTTCTGCATATATAAAACACACCAGAAGGCAGGCTATGGATCTCCCCATGATAGGGGTAGCTGCAAGGGTAACCATTAAGATCGGTAAAAGCAAGGTGCGCTGCCACGATGCCCTTTGCACCATTGATACCATTTCCAATGTCCTTGCGCGTCTGCAGGACGAAGAACTGGAGATTGAGGATGCACGGATAGCCATGGGGGTTGTTGCTCCGAGACCTGTACGGGCGAAACAGGCTGAGGCAGCCCTGAAGGGCAAGGTCGTATCGGAAAAACTTTTCCGGGAAATCGGGGAGATTGCAATGTCAGAAGCCCAGCCAAGGGACAGCATCAGGGGCGAGGCATGGTACAGGAAGGAAATGGTGAAAGTCCTTGTAAGAAGGGCTCTTATGCGGTCTATCGACAGGATTATCAGACCGGATGATACCATTTATCCGGAGAGGCTTTGGTAAGAAAACAGTGTTGAGTGTTGAGTTATGAGTGTTGAGTTAAAACCTTGAATGTTGAACGATTTTAGGAGGTAATGATGAAAAAAGAAATAACATTCACTTTAAATAACGAAGTAATGGAGGTAGAAGTTGATCCGGGATGGACGCTCCTTTATCTGCTGAGGGAAGTCCTTGAGATGACCGGTACGAAAGAAGGCTGCGGTTACGGGGAATGCGGTGCCTGCACGGTAATCATAGACGGCCGGGCGGTGAATTCATGCCTGTATCCTGTCATGGAGGCCGAAGGGAGGAAGGTTACCACCATAGAAGGCGTCATGTCAAAAAGCGGTGAGCTTGACCCCATACAACAGGCTTTAGTACAGAACGGTGCTGTTCAGTGCGGATTCTGCACGCCTGGCATGGTCATGTCAGCAAAAGCACTCCTTGATGAAAAGGAAAGGCCTTCGGAAGACGATATTAAAGAAAGCATCGAGGGCAATCTCTGCAGGTGCACCGGGTATGTAAATATTATTGATGCCATAAAGTCTGCTGCAGGCGGGAGGTGAATATGAGTGATCTCACTAAGGTAGGACAGAGGATTCCAAAGAAGGATGCGCCGTTAAAGGTTACCGGCGGCGCGGTATATATTCAGGATATGAAGGTGCCGGGCATGCTTTACGGCAAGATTCTTTACAGTAAATATGCCCATGCAAAAATATTGAAAATAGACACGGGCAAAGCAGAAAAGCTTCCAGGTGTGAGGGCTGTGCTGACCGGTGCTGATGTACCGAATAATTTCAAATTCGGTTTCCTTAAAGACAACCCGCCGCTGAAGACAGGCAAGGTCTTATCCGCGAGGGATGAAATAGTAGCCGTTGCTGCCATAAGTCCTGAAATAGCTGAAGAGGCGCTTGACCTCATTGAGGTAGAGTATGAAGAACTGCCGGGCATTTTCGATCCTATCGATGCCATGAAAGAGGGGGCTCCGCTGATACACGAAGAATTCAAGTCGAATGTTCTGAAGCTTCCCTGGAAGCTGGTTGCCGGCGATGTGGAAGAAGCGAAAAAGACATCGGCATATATCGCTGAGGACAGTTTCAGCACCCAGTGGGTAACACACTGCTGCCTCGGCACGAGCGGCTGTATCGCAGCCTTTGATATGAACAACAACCTCACCATGTACAGCAATACCCAGATACCATCCCTTGCACAAAACGACTATTTAGAGGCGCTCAAGACCTTCGGGTTAAAAAATAAACGGGTAAGGATCATTCAGTGCGTCATAGGAGGAGGTTTCGGCAGTAAGCTCGATACCTATGCCTATGAATACATAGCCATCCTGCTTGCCTTGAAGACGAGAAAACCGGTGAAGATCGTTTTTTCAAGGGAAGAAGAGTTTTTTGCCACTTCCCCGCGGCAGTGCACGGTTACAAAGATCTCGCAGGGATGCGACAAGGACGGGCGGCTTACCTTCCGTGAAATGGAGATGGTCCTCGATAACGGTGCCTATACATCCTGGGGATCAACAACGCCTTCGGTAATGATGGTGCCCATCTCATCCCTCTACAAGGTACAGAATATTAAATATGTGGCGAAGTGTGTGTATACGAACAACACATACAGCCAGGCAATGAGGGGTTACGGGAACCCTCAGGCGACCTTCGCAATAGAATCATGCCTGGATCAGCTTGCCGAAAAGGCGGGCATTGACCCCCTTGAGATCCGCCGCATAAACGCGAACGAACCCGGCGAAATCACGCCGCAGAATTTCAGGATTACCTCATGCGGGATGAAGGAGTGTATCGATGAGGTAGCAAACAGGCTGGACTGGAAGGGCAAAAGAGGAAAACACAACAGCAGAGGCGTCGGCATGGCAAGCCTCATCCACGTTGGAGGCGCTGCCAGGGTATATAAGTCTGACGGCTGCGGCACCATCATAAAGATGGATGACAACGGTAAAGTCGATGTCATTACCGGGTCTTCAGAAATCGGCCAGGGATCCGAGACGATTATCTCTCAGATTGTTGCCGAGGTGCTCGGCATTAACATCGACGATATCAACGTCATCAATAACGACACCGATGTATGCCCCTGGGACGTGGGGGCGCACGCGAGCAGGACTACCTTCGTGGCAGGCAACTCTGCCCTTGGCGCTGCAAGAAAGATAAAGGCCCAGATAATGGAGGTGGCCGCGAAAAACCTCGGCGAAGACCCGGAAGTACTGGAGATCAAAGATGGGATAATCTTCTCCACGAAAGACAAAGAAAAGAATATACCGCTGTCAAAGGTGCTGCGGAAGGTCCATTATTCCCTGGGCGGCAGGATGCTCGTAGCGGAGAACTTCTATGACCCGCCAAACGAAAACTTCGATCAGAACTTCAGGGGCAATCTTTCCGTTTCTTATGCATACGGTGCCCACGGGGTTGAGGTTGAAGTAGACAAAGAAACCGGTCAGGTAAAGATCCTGAATTATATAGCTGCCCACGATGTAGGAAAGGCCATCAACCCAATGCTCCTGGAAGGGCAGATTTATGGGGGCGGGCTTCAGGGTATCGGCTATGCCCTGGGAGAACGGATGATTTTTGAAAAGGGTGTCCTCAAAAACGGTAATTTTCTTGACTATAAGATGCCCACTGCTAAGGATGTACCGCCTGTCCAGGCTGTCATTGTCGAGACGGATGAACAGGACGGGCCCTTCGGTGCAAAAGGCATCGGGGAACCGGGGCTCGTACCGACTGCCCCGGCTATCGCAAACGCAATTTATGACGCAGTGGGGGTGCGCATCAGAGACCTGCCAATTACTCCTGAAAAGGTTCTAAGGGCATTGCAGGAAAAAGAGAAAAGCGCCTGAAATTTTCATAGTAAAATCAAGGGGTAGGAAAATGTTCCTTACCCCTTGATTTTATTTTCCATCCCTTGTTTTTTTTATGAATCTATACTACTATCTTCACGCGGACAATATGGAGAAGTTTTTCCCCAGAGGTAAAATACAAAAACTGATATTCTGGTTTTTGCTGCTGGCTGCACTGTTCAGCTTTTTTCTCTCCATTTTTCTTATCTACAATCATATTTCCTATAAAAACATTATTGCAAAGAAAGCTAAAGACCAGGTGGTTTGCCATGCCATGGAGGGTGCAGGAGAGATAGACAATATTCTTCGAAAACGCATGTCTGTCGCCCAAAATATAGCTGATGACTTAACGGCCGACAGAGTCAGCAGGGAAGAGGTTTTAAAGAAAATCAAGAACGCAGTTGATGAGAATCCGAACATTTATGGTATTGCCATTGCGTATAAACCTTACGCATATAATCCAAAGGTCAGGCTCCATGCGCCTTACTATGCGAGAAAACATGGGAAAACACAATTGATAAAGGTAGAGTCAGTCTACGACTACACGAAACCAAAGCATGAATGGTATGCCCTCCCTATGGAAATGGGGACTGCTATGTGGATCGAGCCTTATTTCGGACAGGCTGGCGCAGCCCTGATGACTACCTATTCTGTCCCTTTTTATAAGGTTGATCCCGCAACAAAGGAAAAAACCGTTCTTGGGGTGGTAGCACTCGATATCTCCCTGGATTGGGTTCAAAAGGTAGTTAACGCGCTTGACTTCGGTCGCAGTGGTTACGGCGCAGTCATATCAAAAAAAGGTGTTTACCTGTACCATCCCAACAGTGAGTATGCCCAAAAATCGAAAACAATCTTTGACGTGGCAGGAGAATCGAAAGATAAAGGGCGGGAGATAGTAGGCATAAAATCGTTGAGAGGCGAAAAAGGGGTTATTGAACATATCGGTGTTACCACAGGGCTCCCTTCCTGGCTTATTTTCGAACCCATACCTTTAGCGGGCTGGTCATTACATATCACATTTATCAAAGATGATATTCCGGTAAGTTTTGACATTCTCAGGCGACAGCTCATGATGATAATCCTTGTCCTGACGATTTTTTGCCTGTCGTTGTCATCGCTTATTTTTCGGGTTTATGAAGGTGACAACGGGAATCTATGGAAAGTATGCGCCATTTTTTTCATTGTGCTTCTATCAGGTATAGGCACTATCTGGCACGTTTCATTGTCGTTTGACACAGACTTAAAAAGCAGAGGCGTAGAGATTACAGGGAAGACCAATCTGGACAGTTTTATGCATTCATATAACATGGAATTAATTCAAAGAGGGGCAGCCGAACCGAAATATGTCCCGACCGGAATCTTTATACGGTCGGCTGAGTTCTCCGGGGCAAATAAGATATTAGTGAGCGGCTATATCTGGCAGAAATATAACAACAAGACCCATAAAGGCATTTCTCAGGGGTTTATCCTTCCTGACGCAATAGGTGATATAAAGATCGACAAAGCCTATTCTTTTATGCAGGAAGACGTGAATGTAATCGGATGGTATTTTCAGGCAACCCTGTATGGACGCCTTGATTATTCTACATACCCTGTTGATTTCGAAAGACTCGGGATACAGATTCGCCATCAGGATATAGGTAAAGGTGTGATTCTCATTCCTGACCTTGAGGCATACAAGTTTATCAATCCAAGCGCCTTGCCGGGTGTGGGAAAAGATTTTGTTATCCCGGACTGGCAAGTGCAAAAGACCTTTTTCGAATTTATAATGAAAGCCTACGACACAAATTTCGGGATTAAAGGTTACTCAAGCCAGGAGGGTTTTCCTGAACTATATTTCAATATAACAATAAAAAGGAATCTGGCTGATGCATTCATTCGAAATATGACTCCCCTCATTATTGTGGCATTGCTCTTGTTTGCCGTTATGTTTATTATGACTGAAGAGAAAATGTCAAAAAAGTTTGCTATGGACATTGGGGAAAATCTGGTTTTTGTCGGATCGATGTGCTTCGTTGTTATTTTTTCACATATCAGCACGAGGGGGAGAATCCCCACGCAGGAAATATTTTATCTCGAGTATTTTTATTTCGTTATATACATTGCCCTTTTGTGGGTTCCGGTAAGTGCAATTCTTTTTGTAAGCGGAAGTAAATCATTTTTTATTCAATATAAGGGGAATTTTCTTTCAAAATTGTTGTACTGGCCGGTAATACTGGGGGTGTTATTCACGATCACCCTGATCACTTTCTACTAATACCAAATATGCCGTTAGGAAGGTGTCGGGGTATCCCGGAGCAAACCGTCGAGAGGCGAGGAA
>CAYMTB010000022.1:0-22589 GCA_964393225.1 uncultured Syntrophorhabdaceae bacterium | reverse complement strand
GAAGTAAGGGGTGTCCTCAGTTCATGGGATACCGTGGACAAAAAATCTGTTTTCATTTTGTCCATTTTTTGCAGCTCTTTATATGCAGCCTGCAGTTCCTCCTTCTGCTGATAAAACCCAAGAATCATTCTGGCAAGCCTGCCGAATTCTGAACGGTCATTCTGGAGCGGTTTTATGGGCAAAGGGTCTTCATTGTTCAGGCTTTTTTCGATTAAACTGAGGGGAACGTTTACCCACCTCGCTAAAGTAATGAAGAGAAGGATCATCAGGAGCGCTACAAAAATAATGCTCATCAGCATATTCCAGTTTGTTATTTCGAGTATCTTCTTCCAGAAGGCAGTATCAAAGGATTTGTATTCCGTGGACATACCTTTCAGCTTCACGATCTCATTGTAAAGCAATAATTTTTCCTGCTCTTTTTCCAGATTGAGCTTATACGCCTGCTTCATCTGTACACTGTTCAGATAGAGAAGCCCCGTGATAAAGATAGCAATTACAAGGGTAAAAAGGATTAAAAGTTTAGCCTGAAGTTTCATTACAGGGGAATACCCTTATTAATAATCATCCGTTCTAAAGATTGCCCCTGTGGAAGCGCTTGTTACCAGCTTTGCATAGTGTGCCATGTATCCTTCCTTGATTTTGGGCTCAGGTTTCTTCCATGCTGACTTACGTTTTTTCATCTCTTTCTCGGGAACATTAATATTGATCGTCTTTTTATGAAGATCGATTTCTATTTCGTCTCCATCTTTTACAAGAGCAATGGGCCCGCCTTCAGCCGCCTCAGGGGATACATGACCTACACAGAGACCTCTTGTGCCGCCCGAAAACCTCCCGTCAGTGATCAAAGCACAGACGGTATCAAGCCCTCTTCCTGCAAGAATGCTTGTAGGCGTGAGCATTTCCCTCATGCCAGGTCCACCTTTTGGTCCTTCGTACCGTATGATTACCGCATCTCCAGCCCATATTTTCCCTTCCGTGATTGCTGCCCCCGCCTCTTCCTCGCTTTCAAACACCTTTGCCTTACCTTCGAAGTGCCATATGTTTTTTGAAACTCCGATTCTTTTCACTACAGAACCGTCGGGAGCAAGGCTTCCGCTCAGCACAGCGAGACCGCCCTTATCATGGTAGGGGTTATCGATCGGTCTTATTATGGTTTCATCATTTACTGCTGCAAGTTTCAGGATATCCCCCACCTTTCTTCCTTCGACCGTCAGACATTTTTTATGAATAAGGTTCTTTTTGGAAAGTTCTTTCATGATAGCAAATACCCCGCCGGCATCATCCAGATCCTCAAGGTGGTGAGAACCCGCAGGGCTCATGTTACACAAGTGAGGTACCTTTTCGGAAATTTCATCAAAAAGGGAAAGCTCTATTTTTATGCCGCCTTCATGGGCAATTGCGGGTAGGTGCAATGTCGTGTTGGATGAACCGCCGAATGCCATATCTACTGTTATGGCATTCTTGAAGGCATCCCTTGTCATCACATCCCGCGGCTTAATGTCTTTCTTTATAAGCTCAAGAATTTTAATGCCCGCTCTTTTGGCAAGCCTTATCCTGTTTGAATGGACTGCAGGTATGGTGCCGTTGCCGGGAAGCGCAATACCCAGCGCCTCTGAGAGACAGTTCATGGAGTTAGCGGTAAACATGCCGCTGCATGATCCAGCTCCGGGGCATGCGCACTCTTCCAGTTCATAGAGTTCCTCCTCGGTCATGTGGCCTGCCGCCACTTTTCCGACCCCTTCGAATACGGTTATGAGATCCACAGTTTTCCCTTTATGCCGTCCGGCAAGCATAGGCCCTCCGCTTATCACAATGCAGGGAATATTCAGTCTCATTGCGGCCATCATCATTCCCGGTATTATCTTGTCGCAATTGGGAATCAAAACAAGGCCGTCAAAGGGATAGGCTTTGGCTACGACCTCCACGGAATCGCAGATAAGCTCCCGTGAACCCAGGGAGTATTTCATACCTTCATGCCCCATTGCTATTCCATCGCATATTCCTATAGTAGAAAATTCCATAGGTGTACCGCCGGCCATCCTTACACCGTCTTTAACGGCCTGGCAGATCTTATCAAGATGCATGTGTCCGGGGATTAAATCATTCGCAGAATTGGCAATACCGATTATGTGCTGTTCAAACTCCTCCCTGAGGTAACCAAGGGCGTTCAGGAGACTCCTGTGGGGTGCTTTATCAATCCCCTTTTTCATTCTATGTGATCTCATCATTTCCTCCCTTTTATAAAGTCAGTAATCAGTGAACAGTAAACAGTAAACAGTAAAAAGTAAACGATATATCGAACAAGAACAATGCGCCAAGTCTGTTAAAAAAAGATTATTACACAAGTACATACTTTTCAATAAAATAGTTAAACCCCGATTTATCATTAAAATCATTATCGGCGTCGGATAATCCCTCGCAAACACATCCTTAAGTGCTGGATGTTTAGAGGGTTAGAAGTTTAGAGGGTTAGCTAATCATCCGAACATCCGAACACCCGAACATCCGAACACCCGAACTCCTCGACCCCTTTCACTATTCACAATTCACGCTTCACGGTTTTTTCGGGATAGTCCGTTCGCATGGGACCTTTGTCTGGCAGAGGCCGCATCCTGCTATGGAAACTTCATATTTCTCATTGACTGCCGGACTGATTTTTTCACGCATGTATTGAAAGCATAAATCTTTATTATGGCCGTTTTCGGTAATTGCACCTGCCGGACAACGTTTTATGCATACACCGCATGTACCTGCATTCTTTTTCAAACAATAGTCGTAAACACCCTTATAAGATCTTACAACAGGCTCAAGTTCGAGTTCTGTAATGATACTTCCGACACGGTGGGCAATCCCTCTAACGGTTATAAGGCCGTCACTGAGGCTGAAAGTGCCCAATCCAGCGGCATATGCAGCATGCCTCTCTGACCATCTTGATGCATGTCCAACCCTGTGGTCATAAAGACGCTCCCACTTGCTGCTTAATGACGGCGCAACGCTCCTGTATCCCATCTCTTTCAAAAAATACGTCATATGTCTTTTTAATTCGTCGTTGAACATCTCGCCGTAATATCTGGTATGCGCCCATTCCCTGGAAGAAAAAAGTTTTTGCCTTCTATTACTTTTAATAACGGTGCCACTGATCGGTAGAATCCAACTGATTACCGAACCTTTTGTGAAGCTTTCATTTCCGAATTCATCTTCAAAAAACTCTTTCGGGGTAAAATGGAATTCCCCGATGATGTTCTTGTATTCCTGAAAAAGAGGGTCAAACCCGCTGGCAAAACCTACGAGCGGCTCATCAAAATATCCGTCATCACCGGTTATTAAGCGGTTATGCCCTGATAAAACGGTAAATTCTCTGATTTCTTTTATAATGGTATCTTTCATCATGCCCTTTTAAATTTCTCATTCAATAATCTTTTAAAACGCTGCATGTAAATGATATCAAATGCTTCGTCTTTGCCCGGAAATAATTTTAACGCATGTTTCTTAACGCCTTCCACAATTGCAATAGCCTCATCATGGGAAATATTCTGCGACCGGATATACTCGATGGCAAAATCCACAATAAAGCGCAGTCGCCTTAATTCCTTTTCTTCTTCAACCGGTTCGTCATCCATCCCCTGCTCTCTTCTCTTTGCTGGTTCTAATGTAATTTATCAGTTCCACATAAAGCCACAGGCATATCCCGAATGAAATGGAAATATCCGCAACATTAAATGCGGGCCAGTGGTACCCGCTATAATAGAAATCTAAAAAATCCACCACATACCCTTGCGTTAATCTGTCATATATATTGCCGATAGCGCCAGAAAGTATACAGACCAATGAGAACTTTTTCGAGAATTCAAAATGATAGGCAAGGATGACATAAACCAGAACACCTATAATAGCGAGAGGGAGGAACGTAAAGATATATTTCGCATATGGGTGCTGTGATAACAGGCTGAAAGCCCCGCCATAATTTCTTGCGTGGACTATTGAAAAAAATGAGGTAATATTTATGCTCGCGAGATAATCAACATTTTGAACAATGAGTATCTTCGTGAGCCTGTCAATGAGAAAAACTGCCGGGACTACAAGGAAGATAAGATACTTTCGCATCTCTTACACACGCGGGGGAATTTTTCAGAAATGGTCATTTCCGTCGTATACTGCCAGCATCGTTCACATTTTTCACCATCCGCCTTCCGGACAATAATGTCTATCTCATCCCCCTGCTGAAGTTCGACCTGAGACACAATGATGATATCTTTCAGTTCTTCGCCCGCTTTTTTTAATAAAAGGTAGTCATTTTCCGGCAGGGTGATGATAACCTTTGCATCAAGGGAATGGCCTATCACCTTTTCTACTCTTTTCTCTTCAATCTTTTTATTTATCAGCTCCCTCATGTCCCATATCTTTGCCCATTCTTCCTCGATTTCCGTATTAATGTATTCCTTCCGCACTGACGGGAATGCAGCGAGGAACACACTCTCTTCCTTTACATAACCTCTTAAATATGACCACATTTCTTCAGCAGTGGACGACAGTACGGGTGCCAGAAGCTTCACAAATGAAACAAGGGTTTCAAGAATGACCGTCTGGGATGCCCTTCTTTTTACAGCATTTTTATTTTCCACATATATCCTGTCCTTTACGATGTCGAGATAGAGGGCGCTCAGGTCTACAGCGCAGAAATTGTGCAGACTATGATAGATTGAATGGAAGGAATAATCGTTGTAGGCATTGGAAACTCTTTCGATAAGCCTGTTCAGCCTTGACAGCATCCATTTGTCAAGTGATGACAGTTTTTCGTATGGCACAGTATCGGTTTCAGGGTTAAAATCATCGTTTATATTCGCATGGAGGAATCTCAATGTATTCCGTATCCTCCTGTATGTTTCAATGAGCCGGTTTATAATATCCTTGGAAATCTTTATATCATCCCTGTAATCTTCATAGGTAACCCAGAGCCGCAGGATCTCCGCTCCGTATTTCTCTATAATCTCCTCCGGGGCGATAACGTTCCCGAGAGATTTGGACATCTTATGTCCTGTACCATCCACAACAAAACCGTGCGTCAGCACAGTTTTATAGGGGGCATGCTGTTCATTGCCCACAGATGTCAAGAGTGAGCTGTGAAACCATCCGCGGTGCTGGTCGCTTCCCTCAAGGTACATATCTGCCGGATATTTCAGCTCTCCCCTCTTCCTGCACACAGCAGCCCAGCTCACACCGGAATCAAACCATACATCGGTAATGTCTTCTTCTTTGATAAACGTCCTATTGCCGCAATGGCCGCATTTGGTATCTCCCGGCAGAAAAAAGGACGATTCCTTCTCAAACCACACATCAGCGCCGTGTTGCTTTACTGCGTCTATTACGTTCCGGAATGTTTCTTTGCTCCAGAATGGCTCCCCGCACTGTTCGCAATAAAAAATTGTAATAGGAATACCCCACGTTCTCTGGCGTGAAATGCACCAGTCCGGCCTCGTCAGAAGCATGTTATATATGCGGTCTCTCCCCCACGAGGGTATCCATTCCACCCTGTCTATCTCGGCAAGCCCTTTCTGCCTTAATCCGTCTCCGTCAAGGGATATGAACCACTGCTCCGTTGCCCTGAAAATTACCGGCTTCTTGCACCGCCAGCAATGAGGATAGGAATGCTCGATATCCTCCTTGTGCAGGAGGCGGCCGAGTTCTTCCAATTTTTTTATGACATGAGGATTACTGTCGAATACATTCATCCCCTTAAAAAATTCAACTTCATCAATGAATTCGCCCCTGCCGTTCACCGGCGAATAGACATCAAGCCCATATTCAAGCCCTGTTTCGTAGTCTTCCTCGCCGTGTCCCGGCGCAATGTGGACAGACCCTGTTCCTGTATCATTCGCCACATAATCAGCAAATACTATTACAGAATCCCTCTCCACAAAGGGATGCCTGAACTTGAGCCCCTTCAGCCTTTCAGGCTCAATCTCTTCTATTACCTTATAATTCTTTACCCCTGCCTTTAAGATGATGTCTTCAAGCAGGTCTTTCAGCACGATCAATACAGCGTCTTCTGTTTCAACGGAGATGTATGTAAAATCAGGGTTTATTGCTATGGCCAGGTTTGCGGGCAATGTCCAGGGCGTTGTTGTCCATATAAGCATAAAGACCTGTTTTTCCGGATAATTTGGAAATACCTCTTTTCTCTCGCCGACATAAGGGAATTTTACATAAATAGCGCTGGATTTCTTTGTTTCATATTCTATTTCAGCCTCTGCAAGGGCCGTCATACAGCTCATGCACCAGTGAACTGGTTTCTTCTTTCTATACACCTCGCCCCTCTCGAAGAACTTCTGCAGCTCTTCAATAATGGTAGCCTGATAATCGTAATCCATTGTTATATAAGGATGCTCCCAATCCCCTAAAACTCCGAGCCTTTTAAACTCATTTCTCTGTATATCTATGAAGCCTTCCGCGTAATCCCTGCATTTGTGACGTATCTCCACCTTTGACAGAGAAAGCTTCTTTTCTTTGGTCTGCTTTTCTATCTGATGTTCTATGGGCAATCCATGACAGTCCCAGCCGGGTACATAGTCTGACCTGTAACCGGACATGAATTTCGACTTGATAATAATGTCTTTAAGAATTTTGTTCAGCGCTGTGCCGAGATGGATGTTCCCGTTCGCATAGGGAGGACCGTCGTGGAGGATAAAAGAAGGGCTGTCTTTAGTTTTCCGGACAAGCTTATGGTAGATCTCATTCTCTTCCCAGAATTTCAGCAGCTCCTTTTCCTTAACAGGAAGGTTCCCTCTCATGGGGAAAGGTGTTTTCGGCAGATTCAATGTGTCTTTGTAGTCCATAGTTTGTTATCCTCTTAAAATTATGCGTAATTGAGTAATTTAGTAATTATAAAAACTATTTTTTCGCTGCTCCAAATCGCTTATCTACTTATTTACTTAAACCACTCTAAAATCTTCTAAAGTTATCATAAAGAGGCTATCTATTCAAGAAGAATGAGAAAATTAGAAAGTAATTAGCAGGTAGAAGGGACATAGCGCACCCGCTACGCGAGGACAGGCATAGGGGATTTAAGACTAAATGCTCTACGCTAAACGCTATCAGCTGAGTTGAGATACGAGGAACGAGATACAGTATTCTCGGTGAATGGTAAATGGCAAACCGTCCGGTTTTGTGAAAGCGGCTCTGTTTTCCCTTGACAGATTACCGGAACAACAGGAAAATGGAGAAAGGGGTCACTCGATTCAGCACAACATGCTGGATCGATTGAGCATAAGCAAACATGAGGAGGACAATCGTGAGACGAGTTCGGATATTACTCGTAAGCATCCTGCTGACAGGACTCATAGCAATATACATGGCAGGTTCAGGGCAGTCACTGGCCCAGAGCAGCGATTATGGTTACCCCGGCTGGATGTCGCAGTATAAAGATCTGTTAAAAAACATGCCGCTGAACAGCGTTACCCTCCTGGGCAGCCATGATGCAGCGACCTCTGGTCTGAACAGCAGGAGTCCGGTCTGCGTAGGTTACAATTTAGATTCCGGGAACCATCTGAAACAATATCCTAAAAAGGGCGACATCCCTAAATTTAAATGTCAGTCCGCATCCATCAAGGGACAGTTGGTCTATGGCGTAAGGTATCTGGATCTCCGTGTGGCATATCAGGACAGTGAATACTGGTCCCATCACGGCTTTCTGTCGACGCGCTATTCCGGCCCCGGAGGAATCTTCGCCCAGATCAGGGATTTTCTGAGAAACTATCCCGATGAAATTATCATCCTGAACATGCAGCATTTTTACCAGGATGACCACAGGATGACCCTTGATGAAGTCATGACGCTCTACGACGTGGTGGCTAATGAGTTCTCCGGCCTCCTGATACGCCCCGGTAAGCCAGCAACGACATTCGGCGAGGTATGGTCAACAAGCGGCCGCATTGTCCTGATCTTTACGACAAACATGGATATTGCCGGCTCCGCCGAGTTTGTCTGGAGCGACAAGCTGCTGGTGCAGCACTGGTGGAAGCAGAAAAACATTGGCAAGCTTATAGATGAACTGGATGGCCAGGTTTCGGACTGGAGAAACGGCAAGGACAGGGATAAGTTCAAAGAGCTTCAAGGAATACAGTCGACAAACAAGAAAATTGAGTCGGCAGGAGAGATGAGCGCCATATTCAGAAGAAAATTTTCTTCAGACTGGAAGGATGCCCCGGTCAGCATCGTCATGGTGAACGATTCGGCCAATTCGGGACTCATGCCGGTACTCATCGAGAAGATCACCGGTTCAGCGGCTGCCCCTTCACAAGATATGCCTGCAACGGTCTCTCAAGACCAGGATGCGCAGGCATCGACCTCACCGGCAACATCGACGGGGGTTGCAGTCCAGGAAGACACCGGCGTTGTTTTCGGTTCCGGCGTCATTGTTGAGCCCGTTCCGGTCGGGATTCCCGTTGTACCGTTGACGCCCGGAACTCCACCGCAGCCGGGACCGCAGCCAACCCCGGGGCCTCAGCCGCAGCCTCCACCACAGCCTCCCTCCGCCCCCATACCACGACAGGGGCCGGGACCGGTGAAACCGGAACAGTCAATCCCGCCTGAGGGGCCTGGGCCGGTAAAACAGGAACAGTCCCGACTACCCGAGGGGCCGGGACCGGTCATACCTCCGCAACAGATCAAACCAGCCGAATCGATTCCGCACCAACCAGGCAAAACAGCCTCAGAACCGGAATCGGTCCTGGGTACCTCCTCCGAGCGTAGAGATGGTGAAGAAACCCATACCCATGAACATACCCATGAGGATGGAACGAAGCACAGCCATGAACACTCCCACCATCATCATTCGGGTTCTCATCATCACAAAGAGTAGCTGATGGTTGACGGCAGGTAAACCTTATATTGCGGTGGTAAGGTTCGGGAAATGTTAAACAGGTTTTACTGGCATTACTCCGGTTTCGAGCCTGTTCAATAACCCGCGGACAAAATCAATATTTGAACGCAATTGAAAATAATTCTCAGCGAAACTTTGCGGTACCTTGAGGGAGATTGCGTCCCGTTCCAGGGCATCAAGGCGCTGGACGTATTCATCACGGCGCACCGGTTCATAATTGTTAACGATCTCGCTCTCCAGGAACTTCAGCTTGCCGTATTGCTGCTGCAGGCGTTTGAGTACCCGCTGTCGCCGGAAATTCGGCATCGAACTAATGATCGGATATGCGAAGGCAAAAAAGGGCATTAGGACAACGAACATACGGTCAATGAATTCAGCCAGCCAGAAGGGCAGATAGCGCATAAGAAAAGGCGGCCCGTTCTTGTAATAGCGAAGCGCAATCTCGCTCTCCGGTACAGTCGGGTCTTTGTAGGAGGGGAATTCCTTTGTATGTGAAAAAAAACCCTCGCGGCCGTTAACCTCTGTCATCGCCTGCATGAAGAGCATCTGGATTGCGGGGTGGAGGTTTTTGTCTATCAGCAGATTGATTGTTGTGGCAATCGTCTGCATATCTTCGGGCGGCAGGTTCTTCGCGAGGTCTATCGATCCCGCAGGTATCTCAACTGTCTCAACGAAATGGAGCTGCTTCGTGTAGGCCGGCCCGCGGTTAAAATGGACCAGGTACAGGGCGGGATTATGCAGCAGCGCCTGCACCATCTGGCCATCAATACTGTCCATAATAACAATGCCGTCTATCTCTCCGCTTTGAAGTGCAGTGACTGCGTCCACAAAGGGAATCTGCAGTATATTCTGTCCTGCCGGGATTCCATTAAGACGCAGGATATGCCGGGCAAGGGCGTTTGTGCCACTGCCCGGCGGCCCGATAGCGATCTTATTTGTTTTTAGAGCTTCTACACCCTTGAATTCCTTACCGGTTGACCCGCGGTGAAAGAACCAGAACGGATCGTATCCTATGCTGCCCAGAGAAAGCAATTCGCTTGCCTCTTCCGGCATCAAAAGTCCCCCCTGTACAAAGGCTGCATGGATAGGATGTTTGTGATCCAGGAGCCGGACAATATTTTCTCTGTAACCGCTGGTGGATACTATTTCGAGGGTTATGCCGTGTCTGCGAAAAAACTCGGCATACTGTTTGGCAAAAAAATGGGCAGAACTGCCGCTTATGCCCGCAGCGATCACTACACGTCCGGGCGGGGCCGGCTTGGCCAGCCAGATCGCCACACTCATAATAATTGCCAGGAAGAGCAGCAGCGGCCATATTTCCCGCAAAAACCGCATCAGGGAAAGGTACCTATCCCTCAAGAGCTCGAGAGATGCCTCAATATGTTCTTTAAAATCTTCTTTGACCGAACCCATTTTACACCATGACACCGTTAGTTTAGCAATATATTCGGATAGTTTCTACAGATATTCCTGACCGCTGATGTGCGCATATTGCACGTATAACGGCAGCCCAACAGGGATGTGAGGACATAGTTACGATTGTGCATTGTGAATCATAACCGGATGCTTTCTTTGATGAATTCTATGATTTCCTGTTCTTTTCCCCCGTAAAAGTGGTCGGTGGGAATGATTTTCAGGTATTTCTCTACTACTGGAAGTTCTTTGTAAAACTCTAACAGGGCACCCACGGGAGAGATGTCATCGTGCTCGCCACCGACAAAATATATCTTTTTATTGAATTGCTTTAATTCTGTCGTTTCATAGAACGCAAAAGGATAAGCTACAAGGAACATGGCAGCAATATTGTTAACTTTTACAGAAGCCTTGCTGCATATCCACGCGCCGAAGGAATAGCCGGCAAACACGATGCAGGCATTATCATCGAGCCGGGTCTTTAAGAACTCCAGTGAGGCAATGAGATCAGCAGCCTCGCCCTCGCCTTCATCATAATATCCCCCGCTCATTCCAACACCCCTGAAGTTAAATCTCAGTGTGGTAAACCCCTTTGATGAAAACCCCTCTTCAATGGCATCCACAATGTTATTGTGCATGCTTCCGCCGTATAGCGGATGGGGGTGGCAAATAATGACACCTGCCTCTTTCCGGTTTTTTTTTAAAACACCTTCAATCGTATGTACGGATTGTATGGAAACCCTTTCTATTGACATAGCATACTTATTTTGGTATTTTTCTATCCAAATTTCAAGAGAGAAATCGTATGTCACTGTTCAGAAAAAAAGATAAAGAGATAAAACCACACAAAGAAATAGATATCCAGAAAGAGATAAATAATGCCGCCAAAGAAGAATCCCTCTGGATAAAATGCAGTTCCTGCCAGGAGCTTCTGTACAGAAAAGAGGTGGAAAGGAACCAGCACGTTTGCCTGAAATGCTCATACCACTTTCCTATCACTGTTGAAAATAGAATTGCCCTGACCTTTGACAAGGGCACCTTTTCCGAACTCTTCAATAATATTGAACCTATTGATTTTCTGAAATTCAAGGATACAAAGTCCTATAAAACCCGGCTCGAAGAAACACAGGAATCATTGAAAAAGAAAGATGCCATGATATGCGGAAGAGGCAAAATAAACGGGATTGAGGTGGTAGCGGCAATATTTGATTTCTCCTTTATGGGCGGCAGTCTTGGTTCAGTAGTAGGAGAAAAAATAACAAGAACGCTTGAAGAAGGCGCAAGCACAAAAACACCTGTTATTGTTTTCTGCTCATCAGGCGGAGCGCGTATGCAGGAAGGTATTATATCCCTCATGCAAATGTCCAAGGTATCAGGAGCAATCTACCGGTTAAAATCGTTTGGCATTCCCTATCTGACAGTACTAACAGACCCCACACTTGGTGGCGTAACGGCAAGTATGGCCATGCTGGGGGATATTATCATCGCGGAGCCCAAAGCAATGATTGGTTTTGCAGGCCCGAGGGTTATAAAGGAAACCATAAAGGAAGAGCTTCCTCCGGGATTCCAGAGGGCTGAATATCTGCTGGATCATGGGATGATCGACATGATTTCGCCAAGAAAAGAACTGAAACAGCGTCTGAACCGGATATTGTCCCTGATAACATGAAGGAATACAACGATACCCTGAGGTATCTTTACAACCTCGAAAAATTCGGTATCGTCTTCGGCCTCGAAAATATAACATGGATTCTCAACCTCATAGATAACCCCCACAAGGCGCTTAAGGCTGTTCACATCGGAGGGACAAACGGCAAGGGTTCCGTTGCATCCATGCTTTCGTATATTTTGAAAGAAGGCGGATATCGTGTCGGTAAATACACATCTCCCCACCTTATGTCCTTCACCGAGAGAATCACCATTAATGAAGAGGAGATTACAGAAGAAGAAATTGTAGAAATAACCGCATTTATCAGAGAGAAGATCGAAAGAGAAGACAGCAGCCGGTTCTTTACCTTTTTTGATTTTACTACCGCCCTGGCCTTTGAATATTTTTACCGAAAAAATATTGATATAGCACTGATCGAAGTCGGCCTCGGCGGGAGGCTCGATTCAACAAATGTCGTAGAACCTCTCGCAGATATTATAACAAATGTGGGGCTTGATCATACAGAATACCTTGGTAATAATATTACTGACATAGCACGGGAAAAGGCTGGCATAATAAAAGACGGGGTGCCGGTCATTACCGGTGCAGAAGGCATTGCCGGAATGGTTGTTAAGGAAGTTGCAGAACATCGTAACAGCCCTGTCTATGAACTAGGCAGGGATTTCAGCTGCAAAAAGAAGAAAGAGCAGGTAATGGCCTATCAGGGTTTGAGCAGACATTTCGAGGATATTTTTATTAACCTTCAGGGAGACCATCAATTTATAAATGCAGCTATGGCATTATGTACAGCTGAAGTCATCTCGCCGCTTGGTTTCCATGTGAGCGATGAATCCATTTACCTGGGTATGTCCCGCGTTCAATGGCATGGAAGACTTGAAACCGTCAGAGAAAAACCGACGATCATCCTGGATGGGGCACATAATCCTGGCGGAATGCGCGTATTGTCTGAATTTTTCAGGACTCACCACACAGAAAAAAAGAAAATACTGGTTTTTGGCGTCATGAAGGATAAAGAATACAAAAAGATGCTCGAAGAGATTGCCCCCCTCATGGACTTGGTTATAATCACAAAACCGGATATGGAAAGGGCGCTTTCCCCCGACGTATTGAAAACATTAATGCAGTCGAGCGAGTTGAGTAAGGGAACTGCCTCGACCACTCAACCACTTAACCACTTAAATGTACTTTATACGCAAGATGTAAAAAGCGCGTTAGAAAAGGCAAAAGATGCTGCAGGCGACAATGACTTGATTTTAATCACCGGTTCATTATACACAATAGGTGAGGCAAAGCAGATAATCCGTGAAATATTTTAGTATCGCCTTTTTTTTACTCACTATTTTTCTGTCGCCATTTGCCGCTCATGCCAAAACGCTTGACTATAAATCCTCCCTCTCACAACAGATAGACATATCGGCACTTTTTTTAGAACATAAAAAAGAACAAAATACATACATCGCCAAAGGGGAAGTGGACGTAAAGGAAGGAACAAGGATTTTAAATGCCGATTATGTCATATTCGACGACAATGCCAAAGAGATCTTTGCAGAAGGAAATGTCGTCCTCCGGGACGGAGAAGACACTATAGAATGCGAAAAGCTCCAGTTGAATCTTCTCACTAAAATGGGGACCATTGAAAAAGGGAAAATATTCATTAAAAAAGGCGGATTCCAGATTGCTGGTGAACATATCAACAAGGTCGGAGAAGCACAATACAAAATCAAAAACGGCGAGATAACAACATGCGAGGGCGAAAGACCGGCCTGGAAGTTTCTGGCAAACGACGTGGATGTAACCCTTGCGGGATACGCACAAACAAAAGGGGTAAAGTTCCAGATACTTAACACCACTGTCTTTTACCTCCCCTGGGGGATGTTCCCTGTTAAAACAGAAAGGGAGTCAGGACTCCTTATGCCGGGGTTTGCACTTTCAAGCAGGAATGGCATGATGATTAATGAATCCTATTTCTGGGCAATCTCTAAAGATAAAGACGCTACTTTCTATCTTGATTATTTCGGAGACAGGGGCCTTAAGCCGGGGGCCGAGTTCCGGTATGCACTTTCGGAAAATTTTAAAGGAACACTCTATTCAACAATTATCGACGACAGGGCATACGGCGACATCCGTTACCAGTTAAAGGCCAAGCATGAAAATATCATGATGAAGGACTTAACTTTCAAAGTAAATGCCAATTATATCTCAGATATTTACTATCTTCAAGACTTTGGAACAACATCGGCTGAGAGGAGCGAAAATCTCATAAAATCAACAGCATACTTTGAAAAACCCCTTCCAAAATCACTCCTCACCTTTGAAACGTCATACTTCAAAAATTTAGTTCAAACGGATAACAGCTTTGTATTTCAATATCTTCCCTTCATTTCCTACTTTACAGAGTATATGCCTATTATGAAAGAGAAGTTTTATACAGACATATTCGCAAGCCTCACAAATTTCACCAGGTCTGAAGGTGCAAACTTTACCCGATTGGGTTTCGAACCAAGGCTGAGAATGCCTCTTTCCTGGAATGGAGTGAATTTCCTCATTAATGGCACCTACTATGGAACGGGCTATGGGATTACAAAGTCAGATACCATGAGCAACCAGACACAATTTCGCCAAACAGCCAAGATAGAAGGGGATGCAAATATGCAGTTCCTGAGAAACTATAGTACCGATACCTTCAAGATTGGCGAAATGCAGAGTGTTATAAAACCACGGTTGTTATATACATTCGTCCCGAACACATCATTCAGTAATATCCCTAACATCGACCCTTATGACAGAATGTACAGCACAAATACCATTACCTATTCCCTGAACCATTATCTCAACACAACGTCTGATCAAAAATCCAGAGAGCTGTCCCTTCTTGAAATAGAACAGACATACGGACTCTCGGGCAACCTTGAACCTTCAATAATGTACGATGGATCCGGGAACAGACTTTCCGATATCAGGGCCAGGTTTACGTTGTATCCTACGGGTAATTTCACGTATAGCAACCAGACCAATGTCAGTACAAGCGGTAACGGCCTTACGCTTATGAGAAATACTGTAAGTCTAAAATCTCCTCGTGTTTACTACATAAACCTCTCCCATTATTATACCAGCAATTTGACTAATGAAATTTTCACTGATCTGGGAGGATTTTATAAATCTTTTGAAGGTAAATATCAGATACGGTATTCCTTTAGTGGCAGCACATGGATTGATACGCTCTATCAACTCACTTATCGCCCTAAATGCTGGGCCGTCACGTTTGCCCTGATTCAGTCAACTAGGCCGAATGATACAACCTTCCGGCTTTCTCTGGATCTTGCAGGCCTCACGAGCATGCAGTGATGTGATGAAGGTAAAAGGCAAAAGGTGAAAGGTTAGAAGCTGAAAGGTTAGAAGCTGAAAGTAGAACATAGAACAGTTTTAAAAAGAGGAGGTTTCTATGAAAGGAATAATATTGGCCGGAGGGTTAGGGACAAGATTGCACCCTCTTACAAAGATAACAAACAAACACCTGCTGCCGATATACGATAAACCAATGGTGTATTATCCCATCCAGACACTTGTAAACGCCGGGATAACAGACATCATGATAGTGACCGGGGGCAATTATGCGGGCGACTTCCTGAGGCTGCTGGGGAACGGGAAGGAGTTCGGGCTCACACATATCCATTACGCGTATCAGGAGGGAGAAGGGGGAATAGCAGACGCCCTGTCCCTGGCGGGGTGGTTCGCTGAAGGCGAAAAGATTTGCGTTGTTCTGGGTGACAATATTATTGAAAACAATATCGTGAAAGCTGTAAGGGACTTTGAAAAACAGGATAAAGGCGCAAAGATTCTCCTCAAAGAGGTGCCCGACCCTGAAAGATTTGGTGTAGCGGAAATCAGCAACGGGGAACTTATAAGTATAGTGGAAAAGCCGGAGGTGCCGAAAAGCAACCTTGCTGTTATCGGCATATATTTATATGACGGCAGGGTCTTCGATTTTATCAAGACAATTAAACCATCTGATCGCGGTGAGCTCGAAATTACCGATGTTAATAACGCATATCTGGAAAACGGGACAATGACATGGGAGATGCTCCACGGCTGGTGGACCGATGCCGGTACATTTGAATCATTATTACGTGCCAGCATACTGGTATCGCAGACAGGAGCAAACAATATTAACAGCGCAGAGCAGATAGCGTAAAGCGTTTAGATTCTTTTATAAACTCTACGCTCTATGCTCCACGCTAAAAATGGGAGGGAACAATGATTAAGGACGTTATGTACAAACAATTAAAGTTTGTCCCCGATGAAAGGGGAAGGTTGATGGAGATTTTACGAGATGATGATGAAATCTTTACCAAATTCGGCCAGGTTTATTTAACGACAACCTACCCTCATGTAGTCAAGGCATGGCATTACCACAGGATACAGGATGATCTCATATGCTGCGTCAAAGGAATGCTGAAACTCGTCCTTTATGACGACAGGGAAGATTCTCCCACAAAAGGTGATGTGAATGAATTCTTCATAGGGGAATACAATCCGGCCGTTGTGAGGGTTCCAAAGATGGTCTACCACGGATGGAAATGCATCAGTGATGAAGAGGCCCTGATCCTCAATGCCCCCACTGAGACCTATAAGCGACAGCAGCCTGACGAATTCAGGAAGGATGCTCATACAAATGACATACCCTACAAATGGGAGAGAAAGGATGGATAATACATATATCCTGGTTACAGGGGGCTGTGGTTTCATCGGGAGTAATTTTGTAAGGCATATACTGTCAAAATATCCTTACAGCATCATAAATCTCGACAAGCTTACCTATGCGGGCAATCTTGAAAACCTGAAAGATATTGAAAACGACAGGAGGTATTCCTTCGTAAAGGGGGATATTATTGACAGGCATCTCCTGGAGAATATCTTTGATACCTCAAGGATTGATGCTGTTATCAATTTTGCGGCGGAATCGCACGTTGACAGAAGCATCATGAACCCCGATGAATTCATACAGACAAACATTAACGGTACATTCAATCTCCTCGAAATTGCAAAGAAAAGAGGCATTAAACGGTTTGTTCAGATATCAACAGATGAGGTTTACGGTTCCCTGGGAAAAGAAGGTAAATTCACCGAGTATACACCTATTTCTCCAAACAGTCCCTATTCTGCGTCCAAGGCTTCCGCGGATATGCTCGCAATGGCATACTTTAAAACATTCGGGATGCCAGTTGTTATCACAAGGTGCTCCAACAACTACGGGCCATATCAGTTCCCTGAAAAGCTGATACCTCTTATAATCACAAATGCCCTTGCGGACATTGCATTGCCTGTGTACGGTGACGGCATGAATATCCGTGACTGGATTCATGTATTAGACCACTGCGAGGCAATTGATACCGTATTCCACAAAGGGGTGGAGGGCGAGGTATACAATATCGGCGGAGAAAACGAAAGGGCCAATATCGAGATTGTAAAACTTATCCTTGATATCCTCGGCAAACCCCATTCGCTCATACAATACGTAACAGACAGGCTCGGCCATGACAGAAGGTACGCCATAGACTCAACAAAAGTGAAAAATGAACTGGGCTACAAGACAGTATTTGACTTTGGAAAAGGGATGGAAGATACGGTAAAATGGTATATTGATAACAAAGAATGGTGGCAGAGAATCAGGAGCGGCGAGTACATAAACTATTACGAAAGGATGTATAAAAACAGATGAAGATTATAATAACCGGCGGCAAAGGTATGTTGGCAAGCAATCTTTTGCCGACTTTCAGTCGTTACCATGAAATAATTACCGTGGATATCGACGAATGGGATATCACAAACAAGGAAAAGGGCGAGGCCTTCATTAAGGAGCATAGGCCGGATGTCATTATCAATCTCGCCGCCATTACCAACGTGGACGGCTGTGAGGATATTCCCGAGATTGCGCAGAAAGTGAACGGCGATGCCCCTGGAATTATTGCTGAGCTCTGCGAAAAATACCGGGTTAAACTTGTCCATTTCAGTACAGACTATGTTTTTGACGGCGCCAAGAACTCCCCTTACAACGAGGAGGATATCCCGAACCCGCAGTCAATATACGGGAAATCAAAGCTTTCAGCTGAAACGCAGATCAGGAGAAGCAATCCTTCGGCCATCATTATGCGTGCGGAATGGCTCTATGGTGGAGCCCTGGGCGGCGGGGATTTTATCACCAAGATTACAAAAGTTGCCAGGGAAAAAGGAAGTGTAGCAGTTGTCAACGATCAGAGAGGCACCCCTACCTACGCAAAGGATGTCGGTGAACCCCTGAGGGCACTTATTGAAAAAAACAGGTCCGGTATTTATCATATATCAAACAGCGGTTCTACCACATGGTACGGGTTTACAAAAGAAATTTTTGCCCTGCTTAACATTGATACTCCACTCAATCCAACGACATCGGATACATATAAAACCAAGGCAAAACGTCCGGCAAATTCCGTCTATGACATTTCCAAACTTCAGAGGGATACGGGCATTATCATGAGGTCATGGCAGGAAGCTCTCAAAGACTATATGAAAGCACAAGGTTAGATTTCGAGACCCGGAACAAATACTGGATGATACTTTCTTTCGATACTCGATACCCGATACTTCACTATTCACTATTCACTATTCACTATTCACTACCTTCATCAGCGTCCGGAATCCAGAGTCCGGCAGAACGGGTTTCCTGGAGCAGCAAGTGAAGGCTGTCTTCTTCTCAGATGCCCATATCGACAGGAATGACATTCAAAAAATAGCATTTGTCGAAAAATTCATAGACGATGTGTGCCACGACGCGGACATGGTCTTCGTACTGGGAGATCTATTCGAATTTTACCATGGCTATGACGGATACATATTCCCCTGGTACAAAAGTATCATAGACTCTCTAAAAAACCTGGTTGAAAAGGGAAAAACGGTGTATTTCATTGAAGGTAACCATGAGTTCCGCATGGGTAACTTCTTTCAAAATTACACCGGCATACAATGTGTTCATAGCGTTGCTATGGATATTGAAGGAAAGAAAACCTACATAGCACATGGTTACGAAATCAGCAAGTTTTACCTCACAAAATTCCTTAAAACACCCTTTGTCAATAAAGTAATGGATACCCTCGGCCCGGATATTACATGGTCAATTGCCACTATGGCAAGGGTCTTTCTATCCAACAGGAAGAAGTCTTATAATAATAAAGCAATGAAC
This sequence comes from uncultured Syntrophorhabdaceae bacterium, assembly GCA_964393225.1. GTDB lineage: Bacteria > Desulfobacterota > Syntrophorhabdia > Syntrophorhabdales > Syntrophorhabdaceae > MWEV01. The sequence goes on along the minus strand of CAYMTB010000022.1, from coordinate 3,413 downwards.
CTTTTCAGAGAATATGCATTAAAAAAATTTGATGAAGGGTACGATGTGCTCATATTGGGACATTCACACATGTTTGATGCATTTGAACACCGGTCAGGCAATACAGTAAAACAATATCTCAATACCGGAGACATTATCAGGCATTGTTCATATGTCGAATATAACAGCGCCTCCGGATTTGAATTAAAAAAATACGCTCCCCACCACTCGAACCCTTGACCCCTCGAACCCTTTCTTTCACACGTACTCAACATCCATAGACGTATCTGTTACCCTCTCCAGCCTTCCCTTCCGCACGATGAAATCCACTTCAATGCCTATTGCACCCTCTCCCGGTATTATGAACTTCGGTTCAAAGGCAAAGACCATGCCCTCTTTTAATATTATGTTATGCCTCGGGGTTATGACAGGAAGTTCGTTTATCTCAAGCCCCAGCCCATGTCCTATGAAGCCTACCCTTCCCTCGCCGTAACCCATGAAATAATCTTCAAGCCCTTCTTCCGTCGCTTTGTTTGACGCCCTCACAAACAATTCAGTTCCATCAATGCCCTCTTTTCCAAATGTCATGGCATCCAAGATAATGTCTTCGGCAACAGCATGCGCCTTTCTGAAAATCTCTTTCATTTCTCCCACAGCAAACGCCCTTGTTTCATCCGTAATATAACCGTTATAACCGCCGCCGTAATCAACAAGAACAGGAACTCCCCTTTGAACCCTGTTCAGTGAAGCACCCTGGCCGATGGCAGGGGTAATGCCTATGCCCGATATGGGTACGTCAGCCCCTGAAGATATTGTGGCAGAATACCCATGGGTTACATAGCAGCTCATCATCTCCTGGTTGAGCCCTCTCATCCTTAAGAAACCCTGATGGCCCATTATCCTCCCCTCTGCGAGAAGGGCTGCATCAATATCAATCTCCCTCACACCTTCCCTGATGACTTCCTTTGCCTTTCTAAAAACATGGCCGATAATCTCGCCGGATTTCTTTATCTGTTCCAGTTCAAAGGGGCTTTTTATCAGCCTTACATCCTTAATTAACCGCGAAATATCAGTTATGTTGTCATAGCCGAGAAGATTTTTCCAACGCTCAAAAACCGCTACAGGAACAACATCAAGCTCCATGCCTCCCCTGCCCTTTAAAATCTTTATGTCTGTAAGTATATCCTTAACGTCTTTGTCCTTTTTTATGGGCGTTATCTTGAGGGATGTCTCAACAACAGCCCTGTTCAAGTTTTTCAGCACAAAAAAAACCGGTTCCCCGTCAAGAGGAACAACAAGGACGCCATTCTGCATTGAACCGGTAAAATAGAATAGATCCACATTCTGAATGATAACCGCAAAGGAAAACCCGTGCTCTGCCATCCTTTTTTTAAACTCTATGATCCTGTTATCTATTTCTTCTTTGGGTGTGAACTCACACAGGTTTAGACTCTTCAACATAGCTTACGACCCTCCCGACGATGTCTTCTTTCCTTATTTTTTGAGATTCTTTCTCGTTCCTTACCTTTAGTTCAACATACCCTTCTTTTAAATTTCTTTCGCCTATAGTTACCCTTAATGGTATGCCGATAAGGTCGCAGTCTTTAAATTTGACCCCTGTACGCTCATCCCTGTCGTCCATCACAACATCAATGTTTTTACCCATTAAAGCCTTATAAACGTTGCCGGCCAGCTCCATGCTTTCAGCATGAGAATTGTTCACGGGCAGCACATTTACCTCAAAAGGCGCTATGGCGATGGGTAGCACAATCCCGTTTTCATCATAACCCTGTTCTATTGCGGCAGCGACAGTCCTGCCTACACCTATACCGTAACAGCCCATGATCATATGCCTTTCTTTGCCTTCTTTATCAAGAAATACGGCATTCATGGCCTCGCTGTATTTAAGGCCGAGCTTAAAAATATGGCCCACCTCTATCCCTCTTGTGGACAAAAGTGTTCCTTTGCATTTCGGACAGAGATCCCCGTCTTTCACCACCTTCAGGGCATAAAAACCCTCAACCTTAAAATCACCGACATTAACATCTACAACATGAACATCCTCTTCGTTCCCTCCTATAACAAAGTCTTCCATAAATTGTACATCACTGTCCGCATAGAGAGGAATTTTGAGACCTATAGGCCCGGAAAAACCAAGCGGGCCGCCCGTGACTTCTTCTATCGTATAGGGGTCTGCAAGTTCGAGATTATCGAGGCACAGGAGGTTTAACAGTTTTATTTCGTTTATCTCCCTGTCTCCCTTTACAAGTACACCGATAATGCCTTTATCCGTCCTGTAGATCATTGTTTTGAGGAGCTTGTCGGGGGTTACGTGCAAAAAAGAAGCTACCTCTTCGACCTTTCTCTGCCCGGGCGTTTCTACACGCCTGTAATTGCCATTCCTGGTCTGCTTTTCCCTGCCGGCAATACCCGCTTCCGCCTTTTCCAGGTTTGCCGCATAACCGCATGTATCACACGAAATAATAGTATCTTCTCCGGTATCTGCAAGGACCATAAACTCGTGTGAAAAGCTTCCGCCAATCTGCCCTGTATCCGCCTCTACCGGTTTGAACCGCAGCCCGCAGCGCTTAAATATGTTTACATAGGCATCGTACATATCCATATAACTGCTCTCAGCACCTGCCTCATCCATATCGAAGCTGTAAGCGTCTTTCATGGAAAATTCCCTGCCCCTCATGACCCCGAACCTCGGCCTGATCTCATCCCTGAACTTCGTCTGTATCTGATAGAGGTTAAGCGGCAATTCTTTGTATGACCTTACCTCTCTCCTCACCAGGTCGGTGACAACCTCTTCGTGGGTCGGGGCAAGGCACAATTCCCTGTCATTCCTGTCAACAAACCTCAGGAGCTCCTTGCCGTATTTTTCCCACCTTTTACTCTCCACCCACAGCTCTTTGGGCTGAACAACCGGCATGAGGATTTCCTGCGCGCCTTTTTTGTTCATCTCTTCCCTTATGATCTGTTCTACCTTCCTCAATGATTTAAGCCCCACGGGCAGCCACGTATAAATCCCTGATGCGAGCTTCCTGGTATACCCTGCCCTGAGCATCAGCTTATGGCTTGCAACCTCCGCCTCTTTCGGAACCTCTTTCATTGTGGGAATGAACATTTTTGAAAATAGCATTTATTCCTCCTGCAAATATAGATGGTTTTGTCAAATAAATCTTGAAAATCTTAATTCTTTCTCTCGCAGAGACGCAGAGCTCGCAGAGAGGGATGGTTTTTTTTGCCGGTATGGGAGAAGGATTCGTCCCGGCAAACCCGCACACCCTGCGGGTAAAATTTTACTTCTGCCCTGCAAGGGCATGAAGTTTTTTGTTTTCCTTCCTACTCATCTGACTCTATCCTCGGCATATACACAATGCTTCAAGCAGCTTTTGACAATACCATATGACTCATAGCTGATGGCTGAA
>CAYMTB010000021.1:0-23329 GCA_964393225.1 uncultured Syntrophorhabdaceae bacterium | reverse complement strand
AGTGTTGAGTGTTGAGTGTTGAGTGTTGAGTTAAAATGATATTGTTCTACGCTCTCCGCTCCATGCTCTACGCTCCTCTCACCTGACCCCTCGAACCCTCGAACCCTCGGACCCTGTCTTTTCAGGTACGCCAGCACCGCGTTCACAAGCGTTCCATCCCTGTGCCCGAATGATGGATGTACTACCATTCCCTTTGGTTTGTTAACGGCAAGGAAATAATCATCTTCATAGAGGATGTTCAGAGGAATTTCCTGCGGTTCCAGCATTAATGGTTCTTCCTCCGGGATTTCACCATCAATCTCAATGGACTTCTTTATCTTTGCAGACGGCTTTGGCGGTTTGCCGGCAATGCGTACATGTCCCCCTTCGATCATGCTCTTGATCTTTGTTCTTGTAATGGAAAGCTTTTCCGAGAGATATGCATCCAGCCTCTTCCCTTCCTCATCACATATTATATGGAATTGTCTTCCCGGACTCATTCTTGGAGGGCAGTTTTTATACCTGAAACAAGGATATGCTCTTCTTCTCTGAGTATTGTCCTCATGTCGAGGAGAAACCGGTCTTTCTCGATCCTTCCGATAACGGGGATTTCAAGGTTTCTCAATCTTTGCTCAAAGGTTTCAACACTTATTGCATGTGGCCTGATGGCAACACCGTACGAAGGAATAGACACATCAGGGAGACTGCCGCCGCCAACCTCTGAAAGCATTGCCGCAGGTGCGGCAGTAACCTTTCCGGATAAATGTTTCAAGGCTTTCACGATTCGCCGGGACCTTGTCTTTAGAGTCTTTTGGTTTTCGTACAGCATCCTTAACGTTGGTATTTCATGCTTTGCGGTTTCTTCGTCGAGATAAAGAAGGAGCGTGCTTTCAAGCGCTGCAAGCGTAAATTTATCAGGTCTCAATGCCCTTGTAATTGGGTTTTTTTTCATTGCATCTATGTAAGATTTTTCTCCAATGATCAGACCGGCCTGCGGGGCGCCCAGGAGTTTATCTCCACTGAAGGATACAACGTCCCATCCCTTTTTTAGCTCCGCTGTAATACAGGGTTCATCATGTACACCTATTCCCTGAATGGGGAAGAGGAGACCGCTTCCGGCATCGTAAACTGTCGGCAGGTTATGTCTCTTTCCGAGTGAGATTAATTCTTCTGCTGCTGCTTCATGGACGAAGCCCTTGATTCTGTAATTGCTCGTATGCACTTTCATGAGAAGGCCTGTGGAATCGCTGATGGCACGTTCGTAATCTCCGGCGTATGTCCTGTTTGTTGTGCCAACCTCTTTTAATATGGCACCACTTTTTTTAATAACATCAGGTACCCTGAAACTGCCTCCAATCTCAACGAGTTCACCCCTTGAAATAATAGCCTCTTTCCCGTCTGCAAGGGTGTTGAGTATGAGAAATACCGCCCCGGCATTATTATTGACGACAAGGGCGCTCTCGGCGCCGGTGAGCTTTTTCAGGACAGAGGTACAGTGGTCGTACCTGTCCCCTCTTGAGCCTTTTTCAAGGTTGTATTCGAGGTTTGTGTAATGGGCGGCTGCATTGATAACGGCCTCTATGGCAGATTTTGCAAGCAAGGAACGCCCGAGATTTGTGTGTATTATCACGCCTGTGCCGTTTATCACCCTTTTTAAACCCGGAGAAATAGATACAATGACCTGTTTTCGTGTATTTTCGATGATTTCATTCAATAAGGGTATGGCGGTTATTCTGTTTTCTTTTATAGATATTCTCAGTTCATCAAGATAATTTCTTAGAACGTCCTTTACTATGCCTTCAGGGAAAATGGTTGTGAGTTTTCCCCATTCTTCATGTTTTAATATCTCGTCAACTTTCGGTATATTTCTGAGAAGTTGTTTGCCTGTCATAGATACATTTGTAACATACAAACAAGATGTAATCAACGGGTTTAGCTTCACCGGATTTGATTGTTCTTTTCAGGCGGTTTTCATATAATAGCTTCAGAATGCAGGCTTTTATCCTTGGCATAAGCAACGGAGCGATATGCGTGGCTTATTGTTCGCCTATACTTATCCCTTATCTGGTAGGAGAAGGGGGTAATATCCGGCGGAACTTCATGCTGATCGGGCAGTTTCTCTCCGGGAGGCTTGCGGGCTATCTCGTTTTTGCTGTGCTGGCCTGGGGAATCAGCAAATCAATAATTCATGCAGGGGGCCAGCGTGAGTTAATTATCGGATCTGCCTATGTAATTCTTTCATTTCTTCTGGTTGCCTATGGTTTTTTTCATATAAGACCATCCTGCTCGGCAGGATTTCTAAGGAATTCTCTTCAAAAAGCAATAAATATGCGCCCGGTTTTCCTCCCTGCGTTCATGGGCTTTGCAACAGGCGTAAGTTTTTGTCCGCCCTTTCTCCTCGCCGTAACCGGCGCCGTTGAAAAAGACAGTTTGCTGGGAAGCGTGTATTTCTTTTTTGCCTTTTTTCTCGGTACTTCCCTCTTTTTTATTCCCTTACCTTTTATCGGAGTGCTGCGGAGAGTTTCCGTTCTCCCGGTAATCGGAAAGATGGCAACGGGTATAATAGGCATTTACTATTTTTATTCAGGTGTTATAATGTTGGCAGGTGCTGTGAAGTGGTAAAATCTTTTCTCCTTGCCTTTCCCATGATGGTCTTGACTTTTGTGATGCTTTCCGGCGGCAGGATGTCACAAGACCCGAAAAAAATGATTGCCTTTGCCATCACCTTTCTCTTTGTCAATATTATATTTTTTTTAATGATCCGCACTGGAAAGACCGACAAGTACAGGTCTATACTATTTGTAAGCTATGCCGTCTGTTTTGTAATATCCTTTATTACTCACCTCATTGAACTCAGGGGCAGTATGGCAATAAGCGGGGCAAATATGGTCGAAGGATTGACGCCGTTCTGCCATATTGTCATACCCATGACCCTTATCCCGGCAGCGCTTACAAAAACAATAATTTTTCCCGGCACCATTGTCGGCAGTTTTGCTTCCATTGCAAGCATGTTTGTTCTGTGGATCGGCGCATCACTGGCGCTTGGCCGGGGCTTCTGCAGCTGGGTCTGTTTTTTCGGGGGGCTTGATGACGGGTTTTCACGTATCTTTAAAAAACCGCTCATTAAAAATATTAACCTGAAGTGGACATATTTACCCTATGCAGTTCTTTTTGTGGTGGTTGTGACGTCAGCGCTTACCCTTTCACCGACCTACTGTGCGTGGTTATGCCCTTATAAAACCGTTACCGAATTTGTTGAGGTCACGTCAATAAAGATTCTTATGCAGACTCTCATCTTTGTCTCTCTTTTTATCGCCCTTGTCATCGTTCTGCCTCTCCTCATGAAAAGAAGAACACAATGCGGCCTTTTCTGTCCCTTCGGTGCTTTTCAGTCTTTTACCAACAAGATAAATGCCTTTGAAGTGCGGATTGATCAGGAAAAATGCGTGAAGTGTAAACGATGTTTACAGGTATGTCCGACGTTCTCTGTTGATGAAGGCAGCATTAATGAAGGAAAGATGCGCATAACCTGTACAAAATGCGGAAAATGCGTAGACGCATGTCCAAAAAATGCGATATTTTTCCATATAAAATGTACACCCTTGAACAGTGCTCTCGGCATATACAGGGTACTTTTTCTCTATCCTGCATTTCTATTTCTCACTACGATGGCCGGAGGTAATATTCAGGACGCGATAGTAAAGACGATAAGGCTTTTGACAACAGGGAGCATGTTTTAGCGTGAGAAAGGCAGTGAATGGTGGATGGTGAATAGTGAAAAAGGCAATGAATAAAATAAAAACAATATTCGGATATACCTGGGGTTTCCTTGCCCTTTTCGTTGTGCTTGCCACATTCATGGGAAGCGCGTATTTCAGCCGTACATTGGCAAACGCCACAGGCGTCACGGTTTCTCCATGGTACTCCGGCGGCGAAATTGTAATGACGGTTGACCATGGTTCGTATAAAACGCTTGTGCACCGCCCTGTTTTTGACGGTCTGATATGGGAGAGAAAGAACGGATTCATACAGATCAACTGGGAGCCATTTTCCGGCTTGCCGCCGGTTGTTGAAGAGAAGATCGATTACAACGGAGACAGACAGGAAGATTTTCTCGTTAAACTTGATACCGCAACGGGCAGCGCTTCAATTGTCGCATACAGTCCCGACGTTGTGTCTGTTGAGAAATCATACAGACTAACAAAGGGCTGGGCAGTGAGGGTACTGTTAAAGAAAAACCATAGCCGATTATCTCCTTGATTTTTTAACCTCTAAGCTTTAACATTCTCTACCGATTTACTTCGACAATACCTTATGCTGATAGAAAGATTTATTGCCAGTTATGCCCGTAAAAAAAATGAGAGCTATCTTCAGTTTGCTCCTTCTGCGTCTAGTGCAATCCCCTGCAGCTCAGGCGATATACCGACACTCCTTTATATGCATGTTCCTTTTTGCGAAGAGCTTTGCCCGTATTGTTCATTTAACAGGGTGACATTTCAGGAGGGCCTTGCCCGGTCATATTTCTCCGCCTTACGCAAAGAGATTTTAATGTACAAAGAGCTGGGGTATAACTTTAAGGCTCTTTATGTTGGAGGGGGTACGCCAACGGTATTGATTGACGAGCTCGAAGCGACAATCAGTCTGACCAGGGAAAAATTCAATATCATTGAAGTTTCTGTGGAGACAAACCCGAATCACCTTACACCCCATAACATTGAAATGCTGAAGAAAATGGGGGTAAATCGGCTTTCTGTAGGGGTTCAAACCTTTGATGACGGCCTACTTAAGACGATTGAACGGTACCACAAATACGGAAGCGGTCAGGAGATAACAGAGAGGCTGCAATACACACAGGGGAACTTCCAGACGCTTAATGTGGATATGATGTTTAATTTCCCGACACAGACGATGGAAATACTTGAAAAAGACCTGTCCACGCTTATCGGACTAAAGGTAGACCAGGTTACATATTACCCGCTTATGGTATCCTCCTCAACGCGGGACATAATGAATAATAAGCTTGGAAGTGTTGATTACGACAGGGGGAAGGGTTTTTATCAAAAGATAACAGAGATGCTTTTCCCGCAATACAAGGCATCTACTGCATGGTGCTTTTCACGGAACGATGCAATGATAGACGAGTATGTTGTAAATTATGAGGAGTATGCAGGGCTCGGAAGCGGTTCCATCGGATACCTCGGCGGGAGCGCATATGCGAATACGTTTGATATCAGGGAATATATTGAAAGGGTCAGCGATGGGCTACTGCCGGTGGCTGCAAAAAAGGCATTTTCCATGAAGGAGAGGCTTTGTTATGATCTTTTAATGAAACTATTCGGCTTGAGCCTCGACATTGAAAGGCTTAGCGCAAAGCATGGCGTAAATGCATATAGGTATTTATGGTCTGAAATTGTATTTTTCAGACTCACCGGCGGCTTGGAAAAACATGGCAATTTCCTTACACTCACTAAAAAAGGACAATACTACTGGGTTCTTATGATGCGTGAATTTTTCATCGGCGTCAATAACTTCCGAGACTACTGCAGAGCAGAAGCCAGGCTGAAGGCTGAAGGCTGAAGGCATATCCTCGTATGTATTATGGCGATTCCAAGTTCATGCAATCTCTCAAGGGAAAAACATCATTGGCGCTGAAATATCAGCATGATAGAATGTAGTTGCCACACCAAATCTATCACCAACGAGGTGAATCAATTATGAAACAAGGCACCCTTCCTGATAAGAAATCAGGTGGTGGATTTGGGCTTTTCAAGTTAATCGCTTAATGATAAAATATGTCGTTTAATAACTGGCAGTATGTGTGGTATTTTATTCGGAATGTAATGGATGAATTGGTGGAGAGTGATGGTTGGTATTGACATAGTTGATGTATCGCGGATTGCAGACGCAGTAGAAAAATACGGGAACAGATTTCTGGATAAGGTGTTTACCGGGGAAGAAATTGCGTATGCAGCACAAAGAAAGAGGGCGGATGAATCCTTTGCGGGGAGGTTCGCTGCAAAGGAGGCATTCATGAAGGCCATCGGCAGAAGACTGGTGTGGAAAGATATTAATGTGCTGCAGAGCAAAGGAAAACCCTATATCGAGTTTCACGGAACACGGTATGACGGGATAAGCATATCGCATGAAAAGACATACGCAGTGGCAATGGTAGTTATTTAGCGGAGAGCATAGAGCGTTTAGCGTGTAGTAATGGGCGGAGAGTGGAAGGTTAGATGTTTGGATGATTGGAAGTTTAGCTAACCCTCTAACCATCTGAGCCGTGAACAAAAAAGGAGTAGCTATGAAAGTGCTGTCACCCGAGCGGATGGCAAAATTTGATAAGTATGCAATTGAGACGTGGGGCATTCCATCGGCCGTACTCATGGAGAACGCAGGCCGGAATACGTACAGACTAATCAAAGAGCGTTATCTTTCCGGAAAAAGACGCATCGTAATTGTCTGCGGAAGGGGAAATAACGGCGGTGATGGTTTTGTGGTCGGCCGGTATGCTTTAAGGGACGGCTACCGTGTCAGTGTTTTTCTTCTCTGCAGGAAAGGTGATCTGAAAGGAGACGCTGCCCTGAATATGATGCTTTATGAATCCCTTCAGGGGGAGATCGTTGAAGTTGAAAACGATTTTAATGCAATAAAAACGGGCATTAAACATGCCGACATCATAGTGGATGCCATATTCGGGACAGGTCTTTCCAAGACTGTAGAGGGAAAAGAAAAGATTGTAATTGAAGAGATTAATCAGTCCGGTAAACCGGTTATTGCTATTGATATTCCGTCAGGAATCGACGGAAAGACAGGCGCCCCCCTGGGGTGCGCCGTCATGGCAGCCCATACGTTTACCTATGCCTATCCGAAGCTCGGTCAGATCCTTTATCCAGGCGGGTATCATACGGGAAAATTAACGGTTATTGATATTTCCATTCCTGCCTTTGCAGAGGACGTACTCGGTGTTGATGCCTATCTCATTGATGGTGAAATGCTGAGAGGGTTTATGAAAGAAAGGCTTCCCTGGTCGCACAAAGGCACCTATGGCCATGCTGCTGTCATCGCAGGTTCACCAGGCAAGACAGGCGCAGCCTATATGGCTTCTCTGGCTGCCCTGAAGGTTGGCGCGGGGCTTGTAACACTTCTTATACCCGCAAGCCTGAACAGCATTATGGAGGCAAAGCTTACGGAGGTAATGACTTATCCGGTTGAAGACAGGGGAACAGGCTTTTTCACAATGTCTTCATATGAAAAGGTAAGGGAGTTTGTGGAAGACAAGGATATGATCATTATGGGGCCGGGGCTTTCACAGAATCCGGAAACAATGGAACTGGCAAGAAAGCTCTATGCTGAAATTGACAAGCCTTTTGTGATTGATGCCGACGGAATAAATGCATTCCAGGGTCACATGGGTGTTCTCAAAGCTAAAAAAGGAAATACTGTACTGACTCCGCACCCCGGAGAACTCGGCCGCCTCATCAATCTTTCTCCGAAAGCGATAAATGAAGACAGGATGGCTGTTGGCAGGAGGTTTGTTGAAGATACCGGTGTATATCTTGTATTAAAAGGGGCCAGATCAATCCTTTTCAGCCCTGACGGGAAGATATATATAAACCCTGCGGGCAATCCGGCCCTTGCAAAAGGCGGAAGCGGAGACATTCTGACCGGTTTTATAGGCGGATTCGTCTCCCAGGGGTACACCCCTGCAGAAGCATCGCTATTGGGCGTGTACCTTCACGGGTATCTTGCTGATAGCTGGGTTGAAACAAATACGGATATGGACCTCCTCGCCGGTGATTTACTTTCCGGATCGGGTGGTGCAATAAGGGCGATAAAGGATGGAAAGGAAAGAATTTATATCGAAAAATCCCTCTGAAACATGGGATATAGGCGAATATACAGGCAAAAAGGCAAAAAAAGGCGACCTTTATGCGCTTTACGGTGAGCTTGGTGCCGGAAAAACCCAGTTCGTAAAAGGTATTGCAAGGGGAATAGGGATAAAAGACTGGCAGTATGTGGTAAGCCCTTCCTACACACTCATGAATAACTATGAAGGCTCAGTCTTTGACATGTGTCATGTTGACCTTTACAGGATTGAAGGGGGTGAAATTGATGCCCTTCAGATAGAAGAATTTCTTCAAAGCGGCATAGTTGTGGTAGAATGGGCTGAAAGGGCAACATGGTGGAACGGCGTGATAAGGATTGAGATTGAAGTGGTGGGAGAAGAGGAAAGAAGAATAACGATTGTTAAGCCATGAAATAGACAGCGTGGAGCGTTTAGCGTATAAACCCGAAGATAGGAGGTTACGAAAATACGAAGTTACGCACAACTTCGCAACTTCTCATCATCGCAACTTCGGCCCTATGCTCTACGCTAATTTATAACGGAGGTAAAGATGCTTGTTGTACAGAAATATGGCGGAACTTCAGTAAAAGATGTTGAAAGGATCGGTAACGTTGCAAAGAAGGCTATAGATTACAAGAACCGGGGAGATGATGTCATCGTTGTAGTGTCTGCAATGTCTGGCGAGACAGACAGACTTCTCAATCTTGCCGGCAATATAACAACATTTCCCGATGAGCGGGAGGTGGATACACTAATTTCAACAGGGGAACAGGTAACGTCTGCACTTCTCGCAATCACCCTGAAAAGCATGGGGCATGATGCAGTTTCCATACTTGGTTATCAAGCGAGAATTATTACCGATTCGAGTTTCGGAAAGGCACGGATAGACGATATCGAAAATGAAAAGATAGTTTCAGAACTCAAGCAAGGAAAGATAGTGGTTGTCCCGGGTTTTCAGGGTGTTGACAAAGAGGGTAATATTACAACCCTCGGAAGGGGCGGCTCAGATACAACTGCAGTGGCCCTTGCGGCCAGCCTTAAAGCGGATCTTTGCGAAATCTATACGGATGTGGATGGGGTTTACACAACAGACCCCAACATTTGTGAGAAGGCGAGAAGGCTCGATACAATCTCCTACGATGAGATGCTCGAGATGGCCAGCCTTGGAGCAAAGGTTCTGCAGATAAGATCGGTGGAGTTTGCGAAGAAATATAATGTGCCGTTGATGGTAAAATCTTCCCTTGTTGAGGGTAAAGGAACACTTGTATGTAATAAGGAGGAAATCATGTCTATGGAAAAAGTTGTAATTTCAGGAATAACGTACAGCAAGAACGAGGCTAAAATCACGGTAATCAAGCTGCCCGACAAGCCGGGTATGGCGGCTAAGATATTTACCGTTCTTTCTGATGCTAATATTGTGGTAGATATCATAGTCCAGAACATCAGCCATGCTGACACAACCGATATTACCTTTACAGTGGCAAAGCCGGATGCAAAAAAGGCTTTTAAGATCATGGAAGATGTGGTGAAGGAGATAGGTGCTGATAGTGTCAAGATAGACGAAAATATAGCAAAGGTATCCATTGTGGGTCTTGGTATGATTTCTCATTCAGGGATTGCATCGAAGATGTTTTCTGTTCTTGCAGATGAGGGGATCAACATAGAGGCCATCACCACGTCTGAGATAAAGATTTCATGTGTTCTGGAAAATAAGTATGGAGAGCTTGCTGTTCGGGCACTCCACAAGGCATTCGGACTTGATGCTGCGGATATCGTGGAAGAGAAATGAAAATTGACTTTTACGATACCACGTTGCGTGACGGGGCTCAGTCGGAAGATATAGCCTTTTCCCTCAGCGATAAACTGAGGGTTACAGAAAGGCTCGACGAGTTTGGCATACATTTTATTGAGGGCGGGTGGCCCGGTTCAAACCCGAAAGACCTCCTGTATTTTAAGGAAATCAAGAAGCTTACCCTGAAAAATGCAAAAATAGTTGCCTTCAGCAGTACCATGAAGGCCAATGCCAATCCTGAAGAAGATGAGATTGTGAAGGCTGTTTTTGAAGCTGATACAGAATATGTCACCATAGTGGGTAAAAGCTGGGATTTGCACGTAAGGGATGCCCTAAAGGTGAGCCTTGACACGAATTTGAAGATGATAGAGAGGACTATAGCCTACTTAAAGCAGCACGGCAAGATTGTATTCTTTGACGCAGAGCATTTTTTTGACGGTTACAAAAGGAACCCGGCCTACACAAAGAAGGTTATCAAAGTGGCGGCGGATGCGGGGGCGGATGCTGTAATCCTCTGTGATACAAACGGAGGGAGCATGCCTTATGAGGTCTATGCCGTTACGCAGGAGGTCCGGGAGATCATTCATACAAAACTCGGGATTCATACCCATAATGATTCTGAACTGGGTGTTGCCAATACGTTAATGGCTGTCCGGGCGGGATGCAGTCAAGTTCAGGGCACTATAAACGGTTATGGTGAACGGTGCGGGAATGCCAATCTCTGCTCCATTATACCGAGCCTGATTCTCAAGATGGGATGCGAAGGCATAGAAAAAGAAAAGGTTGCCCATTTAAGGGGTTTGAGCCTTTTTGTAGACGAGATGGCTAATTTTATCCCTGATAAGCACAGACCATTTGTTGGTGAGAGCGCCTTTGCCCACAAGGGCGGTATACATGTAAGCGCTGTAAGAAAGAACCCCGAGACCTATGAACATATCAAGCCTGAAATGGTGGGGAACATTCAACGTGTCCTCATCTCCGACCTTTCAGGTGAGAGCAGCATCATATATAAGGCCAGGGAATTTAATATCGATATCGAGAAGGACAAAAAACTTGCAAAAGATGTGCTGAAAAAGGTTAAACAGCTCGAGATGTACGGGTATCAGTTCGAAGGGGCTGAGGGCTCCCTGGAGCTTCTCATCAAGAAGGCACTTGGTATTCACAGGAAGTATTTTGACCTTATCGGTTTTAAGGTCATAGTGGAAAAAAAGGAGAAGGACAACCCCGTATCTGAGGCAACTATCATGGTCAAGGTCGGTGAAAAGATAGAGCATACGGCAGCGCTTGGTAAAGGCCCTGTAAACGCACTGGACAACGCACTAAGGAAGGCCCTGTATAAATTTTATCCTGAATTGAAGGAGATGGATCTTGTGGACTACAAGGTGAGGGTATTGTCTACAAAAGACGGGACACAGGCGGTCACAAGGGCGTTTATTGAGAGCAGCGATGGAAAGCGTTCATGGGGTACTGTGGGTGTATCGGAAAATATCATTGAGGCGAGCTGGCTTGCCCTTGTTGACGGGATTGATTACAAGCTGCTGATCGAAGAAGAGAAAAAAATTGTGAAACGTGAAAGGTGAAAAGTAAAAAGTGAAGCGGTTCACAGTAAGGGCAGGAAAAACAGAGGGTTAGAGGGTTAGAAGGTTGGCTAAACTTCCAATCATCCAAACATCTAATCATCTGTGAAAAGTAAAAGATAAAAGGTGAAACGAAAAACTGACTCAGATAGAAAAACAGACAGTGAGGGGGAAGCGTGAAAAGATTGTTGAATATAAAAGACGCAACGAAAGAATTGAATATCCTCCGCTCATTGGAGACATACCGAAAGCCTTTCGCAGTTGTAGGCACTTACAGGCTTATTGATGACGGGCTGAGACCGGAGGCAACGGTCATTATAAAAACGGATAATGACGAGATGCATGAAGCATCAACGGGCGTGGGGCCTGTTGATGCGCTTGCCAATGTACTGAAAAAGTCTCTTTCTTCCATCTTTCCGGTTATTCAGGGAGTGAAACTCGTTGATTACTCAGCGCGTGTACACGATGCACGGTCAGGCACCTCCGCGAAAGTGGAGGTGTCCATTGTATTTACCGACGGGCTGGAAATATGGAGCGTATCAGAGATTGCCGAGAATATAAACATGGCATCCTTTATGGCCCTCCTCGACGGGTTTGAATATGCGGTATTAGCAAAGGCTGAGGGCAAATAACCATTTCGTTTGACCTTGATGACCTTGACGACAGGTCGTACAATAGTTATATTTAATAAAACAATTTTTAATGGGTTTGGAGGTTAGAAATGCCGATTTATGAATATGAGTGCTCAAGCTGTGGTAAACGGTTCGAAATATTTCAGAAGATTAGTGCTAATCCTCTCAGGGAATGTAAGTTTTGCAGGGGCACACTGAATAAGCTGATTTCCAACTGTTCCTTCCAGTTGAAAGGAACGGGGTGGTATGCTACTGATTACAAGAAACCCGTAGATACAGCGGGTAAAAGTGCCCATTCTGATAATGGTAAGAAAGATACAGAGAAGGCTGAAGCAAAAACGGATGCCGCTGCCGCATCTTCATCTGAGACAAAAACAGAGGCAAAATCAGAAACTAAGACTGAGTCAAAAACAGAAACTAAAAGCGCTTAGCAAAAAACGGAGGAAAGAATGAACGTAGGAGACAAGGTAAAATTTACCTTTGCAAAGAAAGAGATGGAAGGACAGATAGAAAAAATATTTCCGAAAAATGTTTACCTGAAAGCAGATTTCCCGAAAGATAAGGGAAAGATTGTTAAGAGAAAGATAAAAGACATCAAAGCATAGGGTGGAGCGGATAGCATATAGCGTTTAGCGGATAGTTCTAAATTCTCCACGCTCTACGCTGCTTTAAAGGTAGTAATCCTGCAGGGCCTTCACATGAAGGCCTCCTTTTTTCATGCTCTCAATGGCATTCACTGCCGCCTGTGCACCCGATAAGGTTGTTGTGTAAGGGATTTTGTACTGTACTGCATTTGCCCGGATTGAGATTTCGTCTATTTTGGGATGCCTGCCGCTTGGCGTATTGATGATGAGTTGGAGGGCGCCATTTTTTATCATATCCACGATATGCGGTCTCCCTTCCGAGACCTTATTCACAAATTTCACATCAATACCGTTATTGATAAGAATTTTACCGGTACCTTTCGTTGCATATATGTTAAAACCCAGGTCGGATAGTTTTTTTGCAATAAAAACAATATTTCTTTTGTCTTTGTTTTTTATGCTTAAAAGGACATTGCCCTCTGATGGGAGGTTCTGCCCTGCGCCAAGCTGGGATTTCAGGAATGCCGCGCCAAAATTATGGTCAATCCCCATTACCTCTCCCGTTGACTTCATTTCAGGCCCTAAAATGGTATCAACTCCGTAAAATTTGTTGAAGGGGAAAACAGACTCTTTTACTGCAATATGTTTTATATCCACCTCTTTTTCAATGCCTAAATCCTTCAGTTTTATGCCTACCATCAATTTTGCGGCTACCTTTGCCCACTGAATTCCTGTTGCCTTGCTCACAAAGGGCACTGTCCTGCTCGCCCTCGGGTTGACTTCCAGCACATAAACGATATCATTTTTCACAGCATACTGGATATTCATAAGGCCGATAACATTGAGTTCCATTGCAAGCTTGCGGGTATATATCCTGATCCTCTCAATAATGCTGTCATCAAGAGAATAAGGCGGGAGCACACTGGCGCTGTCGCCTGAATGGATACCCGCTTCTTCTATGTGTTCCATTATGCCCGCAACAACGCATCTTTCCCCGTCCGCGACGGCGTCAACATCTATTTCTATGGCATCTTCAAGGTATTTATCTATGAGAATAGGTTTTCCAGGGGAAGCCTCCTCTGCCTTTGCCATAAAGTTTATCAGGTCATCATCAGAATAAACAATCTCCATCGCTCTCCCGCCCAGGACATAGGATGGTCTGACTACAACCGGATAGCCGATAGAGTCTGCCACCACCTTTGCCTCTTCAAAAGATGCGGCTATGCCGTTGTCCGGCTGCGTAAGGTTAAGCTTCTTAAGGAGATGCTTGAATTTATCTCTGTCCTCCGCAACGTCAATGCTTTCAGGCGTTGTGCCTATAATCTTTACACCTGCTTTTTGCAGCGGAACGGCAAGATTCAGCGGCGTCTGGCCTCCGAATTGCACAATCACGCCGTCAGGCCTTTCCTTTTCTGCAATGTCGAGTACATTTTCAAAGGTAAGGGGCTCAAAATATAATTTGTCTGACGTGTCATAGTCGGTGCTTACCGTTTCAGGGTTACTGTTCACCATTATAGTTTCATATCCGAGCTCTTTTAAGGCAAATGCTGCATGGACACAGCAATAGTCAAATTCAATGCCCTGCCCGATCCTGTTTGGACCCCCGCCAAGAATCATTATCTTTTTCTCTGCCGATACCCTGGATTCGTCTTCATTTTCATACGTTGAGTAGTAATAGGGTGTATATGACTCGAATTCCGCGGCGCATGTGTCTACAAGCTTAAAGACACCCTTAATACCTCTCTCTAATCTCCATTTTCGAACCGCGGACTCATCTAAGCCCAGTATATCGCCTATCTGCCTGTCCGAAAAACCGTATTTTTTTGCCCTGAGCATTACGTCTTCCGTGAGGCCGTCCCTGTATGTTTTTAATTCCAGCTCAAAATCAATAATCTCGCTTATATTCTTCAGGAACCACCTGTCTATCCCTGTCAGGCCGAATATCTCTTCTATGTCCAGACCTGTCATAAAGGCGTGACGGAGATAGAATATCCTGTCCTTGTTGGGGGTTATCAGTTTTCTCCTTATAATGTCATGGTTCAGAATCCCGGGCAGGCGGTCATCCGCTATCCCGAACACCCCTACCTCGAGGGACCTTAACGCTTTCTGAAGGGCCTCCTTGAATGTCCTTCCTATGGCCATTGCTTCACCAACCGATTTCATCTGGATAGTTAAGGTCTCATCCGCACCTTTAAATTTTTCAAAGGTAAAACGAGGCACCTTTACAACGCAATAGTCAATGGTCGGTTCGAAAGAGGCAGGTGTTTTTTTTGTAATATCATTTGGTATCTCATCGAGGGTATAGCCTATGGCAAGCTTGGCAGCTATTTTCGCTATAGGAAAACCGGTTGCCTTGGATGCGAGGGCGGAACTCCTCGACACCCTCGGGTTCATCTCTATAATAACCATGCGGCCGTCATCCGGATTGATTGCAAACTGAATATTCGAACCCCCGGTTTCAACGCCTATTTCTCTTATTATTTCAATGGCAGCGTCACGCATGAACTGATATTCCCTGTCAGTGAGGGTTTGTGCCGGAGCGACCGTTATGCTGTCGCCTGTGTGTACCCCCATGGGGTCAAAATTTTCGATGGAACAGATAATGACGACATTATCCTTTTTGTCCCTCATGACTTCCAGTTCGTATTCCTTCCAGCCGATTACCGATTCCTCAACGAGGATTTCACTTGTCATGCTGCTTTCGAGCCCCCGCAGGGCGAGAACTTCGAACTCTTCAATGTTGTAAGCAACGGCAGCCCCCGTGCCGCCCAAGGTGTAACTTGGCCTGATAATCAGAGGGAAGCCGATATCTTTCGCAATCTCCCGTGCATCGCCCATGCTGTGGGCAAGGCCGCTTTTTGGCACTCCGAGATTAATCTTTTCCATGGCTGCCTTGAACTCTTCCCTGTTTTCAGCCTTCCTGATGGCTTTGTAATTTGCCCCTATGAGTTCAACACCGTATTTTTCGAGAATCCCTCTCTCAGAGAGAATAGTGGCAAGGTTGAGACCGGTCTGGCCCCCTATGGTGGGGAGAATCGCGTCAGGTTTTTCTGCTTTTATAATCTCCTCAAGAACCTCCGGGGTGAGCGGCTCTATATAAACCCTATCTGCCATATCAGGGTCTGTCATAATCGTCGCGGGGTTGCTGTTAACGAGGATTACCCTGTAACCTTCCTCGCGGAGCGCCTTGCACGCCTGGCTTCCCGAATAGTCGAACTCACAGGCCTGGCCGATGATAATAGGACCTGAACCAATGAGCAGTATACTTTTAATGTCAGTTCTTTTGGGCATATATCCTCTTTTAGCGTTCAGCGTTCAGCGGATAGCGTTTACGAAAGACTTATTGAACTCTACGCTCTACGCTCCACGCTAATATTGTTACCTTCTATTACCGAACTCTTCCATCATCCCCTTGAATTTCGCAAAAAGTCCATACGAATCATGAGGTCCGGGAGAGGCCTCCGGATGGTATTGGACAGAAAAAACAGGATACGTCTCATGCTCAATCCCTTCAATTGTGTTGTCGTTAAGGTTGATATGGGTAGCCCTCACGGGTTCATGTTTTATAGAGTCCATATCAACAGCAAAACCATGGTTTTCAGATGCTATATAAACCTTGCCGGTACTGAGTTCTTTTATAGGCTGGTTTGCGCCCCTGTGTCCGAATTTCAGCTTGTATGTTTTTCCGCCATATGCAAGACCGAGTAACTGCTGACCAAGACAGATGCCGAATATGGGGATTTTTCCGAGAAGCTTCCGGATTTCCTCTATTGCATACGGAACACCTTCAGGGTCACCCGGACCGTTGGAGAGAAGCACCCCATCGCACCCCATGGCTAAAATTTCACCTGCCTTTGTATATGCTGGAACTACTGTAACGTGACATCCAGCCTTCCTGAGTATCCTCAGAATGTTGAGCTTCACCCCGAAGTCCATGACGATAACCTTCAGTTTTGAGTTTTGAGTTGTCCCTCCGATGTCGGGATTAAACCGTATGAGTTTTGAGTTTAATTCTGTTTTTGAACCTTGAACCTTGAACCTTGAACTTTGAACCTCTTCTCCGCCCTCGAAAATGAACGGCTCCCTGCACGTGACCTCTTTTACCAGATCTACGCCTACAACCCCCTTTGATACTTTTGCCTTTTCGATAAGGCTTGCCGGGTCCAGGTCTGTTGTGGATATAAT
The DNA here is from genome assembly GCA_964393225.1 of uncultured Syntrophorhabdaceae bacterium. Taxonomy (GTDB): domain Bacteria; phylum Desulfobacterota; class Syntrophorhabdia; order Syntrophorhabdales; family Syntrophorhabdaceae; genus MWEV01. The sequence goes on along the minus strand of CAYMTB010000021.1, from coordinate 6,734 downwards.
GCCCTTCATTGCCCCTCTCGCGCGTATGTGTCTCGTAAGGGCGCGCGTATCGACTTCTTCAACGGCTATTATGCCGTGTTTCCTGAAGTAGTTTGCAAGGTCATCTGTGGCCCGGTAATTACTTGTGATCCTGCTTAATTCCCTTATGATGAAACCTTCCACTTTCGGGCTGCTGGATTCCACATCCTCATTATTTATTCCATAGTTGCCGATGAGCGGATAGGTCATGGTAACAATCTGCCCTTTATATGAGGGGTCTGTCATGATCTCCTGGTAACCGGTCATGCTGGTGTTGAAGACAATCTCACCCTCTTTTTCGCCCTCCATGCCGCAGCTCTTTCCTTCAAACACTGTCCCGTCTTCGAGCACAACGAGTGCCTTCATCGTTTCCCCTTGCAGGCCTTTACGCATATGCCGCAGATATGGTGGCCGAGGTTTCTTTTATTTTTAAAATGTGTGAGCATATTATAACATCCCTGATGGTCAAACTCTGATGGTGCGTCTTTGATTGCCCCCGCGGGACATTTATCAATACACGCCGTGCATTCACCGCAATCCCTGTCTGATGTCCTGTCAGCAGTAAGCGGCATATCGGTAAGTACCGTATTATACCTTACATGGGCGCCAAAGACAGGATTAACTAAAAGGTTGTTTCTGCCGATCCAGCCGATACCCGAAATGATCCCGATATGCTTATGTGAAATGTGTGCCCTCTGGTTTTGCCAGTCTATTAACTGGGACGCGGCAAAGGGCAGGGCTTTATACCCGTTCCTTTCAATCTCCCTGGATAAAAAATAACCAATCATATCAAGCCTGTAGTTCAACTGCCGGTAGTGATGCAGGTATAGCAGATGGGGTCCGTCAACGATGGTGTCCAGTATGCCCTTTGACAATACAAGACCAAAAGATATGGCAAATGGTAACCGTTCCTTTGCTGATTCGTCCAGTCCCAGGAGCTCCCTGTCATAGCCGGACATATCGCCTGTGCCGAAGACATCGACGTCCTGAGATGTTAGCCACTCTGTAATGAGCCTTTTGTTATCTTCCACTGTAATCCTTTTGTTCACGGTTCACGGGAAAAAATAGAAAAACTTTATGATTTTTCTGAATCTTTAATCCGTGAACTGACAACTGTGAACCGTGAACCATATTTAAAGTATTCCCTTTTTCTTAAAATGTATCATCAGCGCCGTTATTGCCGCCGGGGTTATACCCGGCATTCTCGATGCCTGTCCGAGCGTAAAGGGTTTAACCTTTGTAAACCTTTCAATCACCTCTTTCGAGAGGCCGGAAACATCCCCGTAAAAAATGTCAGGGGGTATTCTTGTGTCTTCAAGCTTTTTTGTCTTTCTTACCATGTCTTGTTGTCTCTCAATATAACCCCGGTATTTTACATTTAACTCCACCTGATAAGCAATATCTTCTTCGATTGTGTCAAACCTGGGGTCAATGCGTTGTATTTCGTTCATGGTGATATCGTGCTTCTGGAGAAGTTCTTCAAGAGTTAAGGGGTTATTGATAGTTTCGAGGCCAAGGGTATTAAGCATCTCCTTTGTTTCTTTTGTCGGCTTCAGCCGTATCGACTTGAGCACCTCGTGTGTGCTGTGAATTTTTCGTTTCTTTTCGAGCACCTTTTCATAACGCTCCCTGTGCGCAACGCCTACGGCATATCCTTTTTCGGTAAGCCTCAAATCCGCGTTATCTTCCCTCAGGAAAAGCCTGTGCTCGGCCCTTGAAGTAAACATCCGGTATGGCTCATCAACCCCCCTTGTCACAAGGTCGTCGATCATCACGCCGATGTATGCCTCGTCTCTGTTCAGGCAGAATATATCATCCCCCCGTACCTTCAGGCCGGCGTTGATGCCGGCCATCAACCCCTGGGCGGCAGCCTCTTCATAGCCGGTGGTTCCGTTAATCTGGCCGGCGAGATAAAGATTTTTTATGAGCTTTGTTTCCAGGGTCGGGTAAAGTTGCGTAGGATAGACAAAATCGTATTCAATGCCGTAACCGGGCCTTGTGATCTCAACATGCTCAAGACCGGGAATGCTCCTGAGCATTGCCGTCTGAATGTCGAGGGGGAGGCTCGTTGAAAGGCCGTTCGGGTAATACTCCATTGTATCGAGCCCCTCAGGTTCCATGAATATGCGGTGTCTCTCCCTGTCTTTAAAACGTACGATCTTATCTTCAATGGAAGGGCAATATCTGACTCCCGTGCCTTTTATTTTGCCTGTATATAGCGGTGATCTGTCTAACCCCGCACGTATTGCATCATGGGTGTCGGCATTTGTGTAAGTGAGATAACAGGGCATGCGCCTGTTATCTATTGATGCCGTGAGAAAGGAGAACGGTTTCGGGGGATCGTCACTATGCTGCGGCTCGAGCTTTGAAAAGTCGATTGTCCTTCCATCCAGCCGCGGACAGGTCCCGGTCTTTAAACGTCCCATATCGAAGCCCAGTTCCTTAAGGCAGACAGAGAGACCCACTGACGGGGCATCCCCCATTCTCCCTGCCTCGAAATGTTCAAGTCCGACATGGATTAATCCTCTCAGAAATGTCCCGGTCGTTATTATGACGCTTTTTCCGAAGAACTTTTCTCCCCACTGTGTTTCCACGCCGGTTACGGTGTCGTCGTTTACGAGAAGCTTCTCTACGGTGCCCTGCCGTATATGAAGGTTTTCCTGACACTCAAGCACATTTTTCATTCGCAGGGCATATTTTGCTTTATCAGCCTGGATGCGGGTTGAGCGGACAGCAGGCCCCTTTTTCATGTTGAGAATGCGGAACTGGATACCTGTCGCGTCGATATTCCTTGCCATCTCTCCGCCGAGGGCATCGAGTTCTTTCACAAGATGTCCTTTGCCCAGCCCTCCTATGGCGGGATTGCAGGACATGAAGGCAATATGGTCTAAATTGATGGTCAGGAGGAGGGTCTTTGCCTGCATACGGGCGGCTGCAAGCGCGGCCTCACATCCTGCGTGCCCTGCACCAATTACTATGACGTCGAAATTGTTCATGATATTCCTGAGTTGAAACGGCACATAGCTTATCAGAAAAACAAGGTTTATTCCACCTATTGGTGATGGCACTATAAAGGATTTGTTGAAGAAGCTTAAATGCAGCGTTTCTGTGCTGATTTATACAAGGGCGCTGCAAAATGTTCAGTGATATCCTTATGAACCTATGTTTTTAAAAAAAATATATCAGCTATTAACCGGTTTAATGAAACGATAATGAAAATGTTGTTCCGCCTGAAGTGGCACATGTTTCCTGCGTATTGCAGTGCTCACAGAGACTGATGCTGCCCGGGCACAGATCCTTTTCTGTTTGCAAATAAAGGCAACGCTGACTCTTCATTAAAAGATCGAACCCATGATGTTGCGAATAGATCTTGATCTTCAGGAGACTCAACCCTTTTCCGCCTGCTCCGAATGAGTAAGGACTTTTTGAGGTATATAGTTCAGTCTCTCCTGTATGGTAGAGACCATCAAAAACATAATTCTGGCTTTCTTTTGTAATGCCGATGCCATAATCAGTAACATGTAACCATATCCGGTCGTTTTTCTTTTCTAATATGACTTTCATTAACCCTTCATCAGGGGTATTTTCGATAGCGTTTCTCAGGAGACTCTCGATGGTATCCCGTAAAACTATTGAATTTACTGGCACCTCCTCCACGCCATCTCCTCTTTCAAGTTCAATGGTAACATTTCTCGTGTCAGCGGTGTGCCTTGTTTTTTCAACAATATCCCGCGTCAGCAGGTACAGATCGGCGTATCGGGGTTCTGCGGCTGGTTCCTGAAAGTGTTCTGCGACCCACCCGTGGATAGCCTGCCAATTGGCACGTACATTATCCGGAACTTCAGAAACAGCCTCAATCCTCTCCCAAAGCCTCTCGCAGTCGGCAGCAAGGGTGGCCTTTTCCATTTCCCTGGTGAGGTTAAATATTTTTTCTGTTTCCTGTTGTATTTCTAAGAGCCTCCCCAGATGCCTTTCCAGTATCTCTATGTTGCCGGACAGGGTATTATCGATGTTTGCAAGCCGCTGGGTTTTCCGCCTGAGAAGCCGAAGACTCCCCTGGATTACAGCAAGAGGGGTCTTGAGTTCGTGAGAAATATGATGTACAGCTTTTGTTTTGACTCTGTCTAGCCGCTCCAGTTCCAGCCGTGACTGTTCAAGGGCCCGTACAGCCAGTTTCTTGTCGGTAATATCATCCGCAACAGCAATCATGGTGCCATTCCGGTTTTCAAGCGGAGCTACCCGTATCAGCACATCGATGATCGAACCATCCTTCCGTACCCATTGCGTCTCTGATTCTCTTTTGATCAGGAGGTCTTTTCGCACCTTCTCACGCTCATTGTCGCTGAGGTATAATATACGAAGGTCCTTGCCGTCGAGCTCACCATAATTGTATCCCACCATTCGGTATGTTGCATCGTTTGCCCAGCCCATGGCAAACTTATCTATAAGTCCGATACCGACAGGCGAAGCGGATAGAATCGCCCTTAATGTATGTTCGGAAGCCTCAATAGCCTCCTGGGCACGTATACGTTCCGTTACATCCTCACAGGTCATGATATGTTCATCCGTTTTCAGTCGAACAGGGATGAAATTTATTATTTTTCTGTTTCCGTCTTTGCAGGTGACGCTGAAAGTCCACGGTTTTCTTTCGCCAATCTTAAATTGCTCCAGATCTTGCTTCCACGTTGACACTACCTTGTACCTGTATTCCGGATCAGGATAGGCCTTTCTGAACCAATCTTTCCCATTCGGGACATCCTTCAGCGTATACCCAAAGATCTCTTTAAATTTTGGGTTGATATAATCAAACCTGCCATCGGAACCAATCATGACTATGCCAAAAGGCGCATCTTCAGAAAGAGTTCTAAACCTGTCCCGCTCGGCACACATGGCATCTTCCATCTGCTTATGTTCCGTGATATCGATGAGAACCCCGACCAAACCGGCAAGCTCCCCGCTTTTATTGGCAAAAGTTGCCTTTCTGACAATGATGTCACGTTTTGTATTGTCAGACGTATACAGGAAACTTTCATATGCCTGGTTACCGGGATTTTGAAATAGAGTCCTGTCCCTGGAGTTGTGAACATCGGCAAGCTCCCCGGGTAAAATGTCATAAACCGATTTTCCGATTAATGCTTCGCGCGCAACTCCGTGATATGCCTCAAAAGCCTTATTGCACCCCATATAAAGGCCATGTACATCTTTGAAATAGACCGGGTTGGGGACAGTATCGATTAATGCCTGGGCAAAGCGGAGTTGTTCCTTCAGCGTTTCTTCCATCTGCTTCCGTTTTGTAACATCTTCTATCGTACCCTCGTAATATACAATGCAGCCTCTCTCATCAAAGACTGCTCTTGCATTGATCAGGACCCAGATTTTACTGCCGTCCTTCCGGTACATCTCGGTTTCGAATCCCTCGACAATGTCATACCCCTCAAAGAGATTTTTAAATCTCATGCGGTCTTCAGAGTGAACATACTGCTGGGCGCTGATGTTGTTTATGCAATTTATCATCTCATCAGGAGAATCAAAACCGAGCATTACTGCCAGGGCAGGGTTGGCACTTATGAACCGGCCGTCCACAGTTGTCTGAAAGATGCCTTCCACAGCATTTTCGAAGATGTCACGATATTTCTTCTCAGCCTTTTTCAAAGATTCTTCTGCGTGTTTCCGTTCGGTAATTTCACGAAAATAAGCGAGAACGGCCCTTTCATCATGATATATAATGTTTGCAACAGAAACCTCTATATATATGACAGTACTATCCTTTTTTATGCCTTTAAACTCATACCTTGTTGGTGCTTCCTCTCCCCTTTGCCTTTTCGCTGCATAGTTCTGTACCATTTCCAGATCATCAGGATGCACGGTAAGCGACGTGGGTTTTCCAATAATATCAGCCATGCTGCCATATCCAAATATGGAAACAAACTTGCTGTTTACATAAACGTGGATACCATTTCTTACGATTGAGACACCGTCATTCGAGTGTTCTATTGCCGTTCTGTATAGTTCCTCCGATTCCTTCAGGGCTTTTTCCGATCTCTTCTTTTCTGTGATATCTGTAACGGTACCCTCATAATAAAGAATCCTTCCTTCTTTATCCTTCACTACACGGGTATTTGTAGAGATCCAGTTCAACGTGCCATTTTTACGGTACATCATTGCTTCGAAGCTTTTTACAAAACCGTTTCTTTCTAATAAACGTTTGTATTGAGCACGATGACCGGGATCGACATGGAGCTGTTTTGCTATGTCATGAACAGACGCAATAAGTTCTTCAGGGGAATCATAGCCATGGATGCGGGCAAGGGCAGCGTTGGCACTTAAAAACCGCCCTCCCGGTGTTATCTGGAATATACCTTCTGTAGCATTGTCGAAGATATTGCGATACTTTTCTTCGCTTTTTTTCAGAGCTTCTGTTTGCATGCAGATCATTACATTTCCGGTCCGGGTTGCGATAACCTCCGGCGTAGTTTTGTTGATTATACAAATTTTATCAATCACCGTTGAAGCAAGGTCTTCTCGAAGGATAAACTGCTGCTCACTTTGTATTAGCTGCTGCTGCAATTCACATGTGTTGCAAATATTACCTTTCTCACTATAATCAATGTCTTCCAAGTCTTCTTTCCCCCTAAGGTGTCAAAGGAATGCATAAAGGTTATTTTTCTATCTTATTATCTACTTAAGGAGTGCTGTGTTTTTGTTGTTTTTATGCC
>CAYMTB010000020.1:0-23729 GCA_964393225.1 uncultured Syntrophorhabdaceae bacterium | reverse complement strand
GACAATGTTGTCGCCGGCATAGGCATTGAAAAAGGGGAAGAGCAGACATATGAAAATGAAAATCTGCTTCATCATGGGCTTACTGTTGCGGAAAAGCTTTTATAATTCTTAATTCTTAATTCATAATTCTTAATTGAATTTAGATATCCGATGTTCTGATTTATTTTCATCATCATTTATGTTTTCCTGAATCATGTATACTTCTATAGATATAGCCGATCAGCCAGACTACTGCCAGAAAAAGGAAAACAATAAAGAATACCCAGACTAATGCACCCAGTATGTTGAGGAATATCCAGAGAATCAAAAGGATGATGAAGATTATGAAACTTGACACGATTCCTGCCGCCAATATGAGTGAACCTCTGAAAAAGTCCTTTATTATATGTGACATGTTTTTTCCTGTTTTATTTCTGTTCTAAAATATATTTCTCTAAATTTACGGCGGCAAGCGCGCCATCACCCACTGCGGTAGAAATCTGTCTCAATGTCTTCTTTCTCACATCCCCTGCAATGTATAGTCCGTTTGTTCCGGTCGAAAGGGCTTCGTCAGTCAGCACAAATCCAGCTTCGTCTCTGCGAACAAGGTTTCCGAGAAAAGAGGTGTTCGGTTTTGCACCCACATAGACAAATACGCCATCCACCTTTACTTCGGTACGTTCTCTGGTTTTTGTATCCTCAACCGCTATATATTCGACCTGATCTTTCCCGCCTATCTCTACAGGCCTCTTATTCCATAAAAATTCCATCCTGCTGTTTCTGAACGCCCTGTCCTGGATTATTTTCTGTGCCCTTAATGCGTCGCGCCTGTGGATGATATAAACCTTTTTCGCGATATTAGCCAGGGAAAGACCTTCTTCAATGGCTGCGTCCCCTCCGCCTATGACCGCGACATCAAGGTTCCTGAAGAAAGAACCGTCACAGGTTGCACAGTACGAAATACCCCTTCCCAGGAATTCATTTTCACCTGGTATACCCATTTTAGCCGGCTCTGTACCGGTGGCAATTACGATTCCTATGGATTCATAGGCTGCTTCTGAGGTTTTTATAGTAAATCTCTCGTCTTTCCGCGAAATACCCTCCACCTCGGAAAATTCCCTGATTAAAAGCCCGGTATTTTTTGCATGGGCAGTAAACCGGTCCATCAAATCCCTGCCGGATATGCCCTCCGGAAATCCCGGATAGTTTTCAATATGCCACGTATTTAAAGGAGCTCCGCCCGGCATTATCTTTTCAAGGAGGAGTGTATCGATCCCGGCCCTCATGAGATATATGCCTGCAGTGAGCCCGGCTGGACCGCCGCCTATGATTATTGCCTCATGAAATTCAGCCACATCAACCTCCCGAATTGGTTAATAGCAAGTGGTTCACAGTTCACAGCAATAGCGAAATCAAGAAGTTCCCTATCTGCCTACAGGCATGCGTATCTTCGCAGCTTCTCATCTTCGCAGCTTCGACCTTCCATATTATCGCTATCAGCCATGAGCCGTCACTCATTGTAAGTAATCCAACGACAATATTCAAATGGTTTTTGAAATTTAATTCCGCTATTAAAAAACCATTGAAAATATGCTTGACTTATGAGTGTTTTATTGTGATTATTATTCGTTCAGTGACTGAACAGATCAAAAAATTTTCGTTTTTTATCAGGTCATGCCAGTTGTGGTACGGCGGTAGCCTATCCTCAGTTTAAATGCGAATTGCGGATTGCGAATCTCAAAACAAAAACAATAAAAAAGTAAAAAGAGTCAAACTGTGAACGAGACAGAATTTAAAGCATTAAAAGAATTATCTACTGACGGGGCCGTATCTCAGCGTGATCTTTCAAAGAGGGTGGGTTTGAGCCTTGGCGGTGTGAATTACATTATTAAGGAGCTTATTCAGAAGGGATACGTCAAGGCGCAGAGATTCAAAAATTCCAACAACAAGGCGGCATATGTGTATGCAGTAACCCCTAAGGGCATTAACGCACGCATTCAGCAGACACAATTTTTTCTGCAGAAAAAGATGGAGGAATACGAGAAGTTAAGGCGCGAAATAGATGAGCTGAAAAAAGATTATATGAAAGATTAACCGCATAGCAAATGTATCCGGTTAGACTTTAATATAGAAACAACATCTCAAGGAAAGAATGAAAAAACCATAGAGCGATATGGTAACCATATAACAAAGAACAAAGAGGAAAGGCCATGTTAAACGACAAAGCAATACTGATTACCGGTGGTACAGGTTCTTTTGGTAAAAAGGCAACCGAAATCATATTAACGAGATATAAGCCGAAAAAGTTGATCATATTCAGCCGTGACGAACTTAAGCAGTTTGAAATGGCACAACAGTTTCCCGATTCGAAGTATGATTGCATCCGCTATTTTATTGGAGATGTACGGGACAAGGAAGACTATACAGGGCTTTCCACGGGGTTGATTATGCTATTCACGCCGCTGCGCTTAAACAGGTTCCGGCAGCAGAATACAACCCCTTCGAAGCGGTTAAGACCAACATTATCGGCGCCCAAAACGTCATCAACGTGGCCATCGATCAGGGCGTAAAAAAGGTCATTGCTCTGAGCACTGACAAGGCTGCGAATCCAATCAATCTTTACGGCGCCACAAAGCTGTGTTCTGATAAGCTTTTTATTGCCGGCAATTCTTATGCTGGCGACGATGATACCAAGTTCAGCGTGGTTCGATACGGCAATGTTATTGGTAGCAGAGGAAGTGTAATACCATTTTTTCTTAAACTCAGAAAAACGGGTGTCCTGCCAATTACGGATCCACGTATGACAAGGTTTTGGATTACCCTGGAACAAGGGGTTGACTTTGTATTGAGTTGTCTTGAACGCATGGTTGGAGGCGAACTCTTTGTCCCGAAGATCCCAAGCATGAATATGATGGATCTGGCAAATGCCATTGCTCCCGAATGCAGAAAAGATGTTTCCGGTATCCGCCCCGGCGAGAAGCTTCACGAGATGATGATCCCCAAAGATGATGCAATAAGAACTCTTGAGTTCAGCGATCATTATATAGTTCAACCGAATTTTCGTTTTTTTAAACTCCGTTTTCAAAATAGTGGAGGCAGACCTGTGCCGGAAGATTTTGAATATAATTCAGGCACCAATCAATGGCAGATGAAACCGGAAGAGATGATGGAAATAATAAAGAATCTTTAGTTTTGTTCGTTATAGTCAAGAGGGATATTAATGAGCAATGATGATCATGAAAGGCGTATCCGGGAAGTTGAGCGCAGGCTGATCACCACCGATAAGTTCATTTCATATGGTCGCCAGTCGATTTCTGAAGAAGATATCGAAGCGGTGAGGGATGTGCTCGTGTCACCCTTTCTCACTACAGGACCGGTTGCAGCAGAGTTTGAGTCTTCCCTGCGCGATCTCACTGGTGCCAGGCACGCCATTGTATGTTCCAACGGGACGACAGCGCTGCACCTTGCATGCCTTGGCCTTGGTATCTCCAAAGATGACCTCGGCATCACTTCGCCGATAACTTTTATTGCGTCTGCCAATTGCGTAGAGTTCTGCGGCGGACGTACCGATTTTGTGGATATTAATCCGGAGACTCTTTGCCTCTCTCCTGAAAAGCTGGAAGACTACTGCAAAAATGCGGCAGTTCCCAAAGTGGTGATTCCCGTAGATTTTGCAGGTGTTCCCGCGGACCTGCCGGCGATCCATACTTTGTCAAAGAAGTATGGATTTCGTATAATTGAGGATGCAGCACACTCCATCGGATCGTCGTATGAGTACAATGGACGTCAGATAAGCTGCGGCGCCTGCGTGCATTCAGATCTGGCTATCTTTTCTTTTCATCCTGTCAAGACCATTACCTGCGGGGAAGGCGGGGCCATTATGACGAATGACGACAAAATGGCAGAGCGCATACGGCTTATGCGGTCTCATGGCATAGAAAGGGATATTGACTTATTAACTAAGAACGATGGCCCCTGGTATTACGAAATGACGGATCTCAGCTATAATTGCAGAATTACCGATTTTCAGTGTGCCCTCGGGAAATCACAGATAAAAAGACTGCAGCAATTCAAAGCGCGCCGGAGGGAAATTGTAGACCGCTACAACGCAGCATTTAGTGCGTTTGATGATTTGATCCTCCCGCCTGACCCGAAGGGAAGTTCTGTGTGCTATCATCTGTATGCTTTACAGTTTAACGATAGCGGCCAAAAACGCTACGAAGCCTATCAGAAGCTTTTAAAAGTCAGGGTTTATTGTCAGATTCATTATATACCTGTTTACTGGCAACCCTACTATAAAAAGAAGTATGGTTATCCCGTCGGCAAATGTCCTGATGCCGAAAAATACTATGCCTGCTGCCTCTCGCTGCCCTTATACCCTGCGTTGTCTGATGATGAAGTCGACTATGTTATCGAATCGGTCGTAGATTGCATCAGGTGATGATCATCGGTGTGCTCATTATGATTGATTCTTACAGATTAATTTATTTTAGATGAAAAACAGCCTGCCCCTTGTTTTAGGAACAGCCCAACTGGGCCTGCCGTATGGTATTGCCAACAGTACCGGCAAACCGGATCCGGGCATGGCTGAAGCAATAATTCAGACAGCCTGGGAAAACGGTATACGTGAATTTGATACAGCCCAGGGCTATGGTGAAAGCGAACAGGTTATAGGAAAAGCATTGACCCGACTCGGGATAAACAATCAGGCAAGGGTTATCAGTAAATTAAGTCCTAAATTGAATCATCTCGACAGTCAGGCATTGAAGATATCCCTTGAACAGAGCCTGGACCGTTTGAAAATTGCCAACCTTTATTCTTTAATGCTTCACCGTGAAGAGCTACTGGATTTTTGGGAGAATGGTTTAAGGGAAACTCTTGCAGGGTTTGTTAAGAGTGGTTACGTGAAGTATATTGGAGTTTCTGTTTATACACCGGAAAAGGCAACAAAGGCGCTCAAAACCGGCCTTATAGACATAATACAAATACCCACCAGTATGCTTGACCAGCGGTTTATCCGGGCCGGTGTTTTTGAAACTGCTGTCAATTACGGCAAGGCGGTTTATATCCGCAGTGTTTTTTTACAAGGGCTAATGCTGATGAGTCCTGAAAATTTGCCCTTGAATATGAAATGCGCCCTGCCGTTAGTCAGTGCGATAGAACTGTTTTCGAGCCGCTACAAGTTGTCAAAACAAAGAATAGCCTTGAATTACCTGCGTGTTAAATGCAGCGAGGCAAAAATAATATTTGGTGCAGAGTCACCCGAACAGGTATTGGAAAATATTGATTGCTGGCATGGAGATATTCCGCAAAGTTTGATAGAAGAGATTGACAACACCTTTAGTACAGTGGACGAAGAAATTTTAAACCCGGCATTGTGGAGTAAATAAAATATTATATTATGAAACATCTTTTTAAATGGAATGTTTCTTTAAAGGCTAAGCGCTTTAAGACCTTACGATAAAGGAAAGGAGAATAGTGTGACGGAACTCAGAAGATGTACGCGGTGCGTGCTGCCGGAGACCCATGAAACGATAATGTTTGATGATGAGGGGGTCTGTAATATCTGCAGGGGGCAGGAATATAAGCAGGGGAAAATAGATTGGAACAGCAAGAAGAAGGAACTTGATCAACTGATCGCTGCTTACCGGGGCAAATATGATTATGATTGTATTGTTCCCTTCAGCGGCGGTAAAGACAGCACGTGGACACTTTACTATCTGGTTAAAGAATATGGTTTAAAGCCCCTTGTTGTATGCTATGATCACGGTTTTTTACGCGGGAACCTGTTAGAAAATACCAAAAGGGCTATTCGTAAACTTGGAGTAGATCTGCACATTTTTACACCAAACTGGAAAGTAGTTCAAAAACTCATGCTTCAAAGTTTTTTGGATAAAGGCGATTTTTGCTGGCATTGTCATACGGGAATTTTTGCATATCCGATGTGGGTAGCAATTCGATACGAGGTGCCGCTGATCTTCTGGGGCGAACCATCTGCCGAGTATACCGCATTCTACAGTTATGAACAGCCAGAGGAAGTAGATGAGAAACGCTTTAACCGACACACCAATCTCGGTATCAGTGCCGACGATATGTTAATCAGGTTAAGGGGTGATGTCGACGAGAGAGACCTTAAAGTATTTCGTTACCCCCCCCTTAGCGAACTCCGCAGAATTAGTTATAGGTCTGTATGTCTCGGATCTTACATATTCTGGGATGTAAAAAAACAATATGATATCATAAAAGAGGAATTAGGATGGCAGGGAGATGACGTAGAGAATGTTCCTCCCGGCTATGAGTATGAAAAGATTGAATGTTACTTACAGGGCGTTCGTGATTATATAAAGTTCATTAAAAGAGGATACGCCCGGGCATCTCATCTGGCTACAATAGATATCAGGAACCATCGATTAACTCGTGATGAAGCGATGGAAATGATCAATCAATATGAGGGTAAACGGCCTCCGAGCTTAGAACTTTTTCTGAAACATGTGGGACTGACCGAGGAAGAATTCCTGGAGGTTGCCATTAGTCATGCCATTTCGCCATATATCCACGATCCGCAAAAACATGGTCATGGTAAAAAAGTTCACGACTTTGATCAGTGGCCCAGGTCTGGTGCCATGCCTCGAGAAGATGCGTTGAAACAGCTTAATCACTGGAGAAACAGCAGATTAAGATGAGCAGGTTTTAATAGAATATGGTGGGCATAGTTGATTATGGTATGGGGAATATACTCTCTGTTTATAACGCAATAGAGTTTATCGGAGAAACCCCTGTTGTTTGTAAAAAGCCGGAGGAATTAAGAGATGTAGAAAAGGTAATTCTGCCTGGCGTCGGGGCATTTGGTGATTGTGTAGCAAATCTCAGGCAAAAAGGTTTCGCGGAGGCGTTAGAAATAGAAGTCATAAAAAATAAAAAACCAATCCTGGGTATTTGTCTTGGAATGCAGGTAATGGCACGGAAAGGCTATGAAGGAGGAGAACATGATGGACTGGGCTGGCTGAATGCCGATGTTGTTCGTCTTGATCCTCACAACTCTGCGTTTCGTATTCCCCATATTGGCTGGCATGAAATAGATTACAGGGATGACAGCCCATTATTTTCCGGTTTACCCGAAGAGCCTGATTTTTATTTTGTGCATTCATATTATATGAGATGTAACGAGCAGATCGATGTCGATGCAACGTTTGATTATGGCGGTCTTTTTACCGCTGCTGTTCGAAAAGATAATATATTTGCTGTTCAGTTTCATCCAGAAAAAAGCCAGGATTATGGTTTGAAAGTGCTTGAAAATTTTCTGAACTGGAAACCGCAGGTATGCTGAAGAAACGTATAATACCTAAGCTTCAGATGAAAGCAAGACAGATTGGCTCCCGTAAAATCATGGTCTTGGTAACTACTTTACAATTTAACAAATATATAGAGATTGGCGACCCGGTTTCACAGGCAAAAATTTATGAAGCCCAAGCGGCCGATGAACTCATTTTTCTTGATATTGATGCCTCAATAGAAGAGAGGAATAATCTGATAGAGGTTGTAAGAAAAACCGCAAAAGAAGTTTTTATGCCGATCACTGTCGGCGGCGGGGTAAGATCTGCTGAAGATTTCCGTGTGCTCTTGTCTAACGGGGCCGATAAGGTAAGTATTAATACGGCTGCCGTTGCGGATCCGGATTTGATATCAGAAGCCGCCCGCACATTCGGAAGCCAATGCGTGGTAGTAAGTATCGATTATAGAAAGAACAATGACGGGGATTATCGTGTTTGGATAAAGTGCGGTAAAGTCGAAACAAAACTCCATCCGGTTGAGTGGTCTATTGAATGTGAAAGGATGGGGGCAGGCGAAATACTTTTGACATCTATTGACAGGGATGGAACGCGTCATGGTCTGGATGTCGGATTGACCAGAAGAATTACGGACAGCGTTTCAATTCCTGTAATTACATCCGGAGGATGCGGATTAGCCTCCCATTTTATTGATGGTTTCATGTCAGGTAGGGCAAATGCTGTCTCTGCGGGGACGTTTTTTTGTTTTATTGATGAGAACCTCATGCAGACAAGGGCTCACATCAAGAATGCCGGCATTCCAATACGGCTGCATCAATAAAAAACATATGCATATCGAGAAAGGAGAAAATTAATATTATGGGTTCAACAAATGAATTCAGCTATTTTATTGAAGGTAAAAAAATATATTTACGTGAGGTTCGACTATCGGATGTCAATGAGGAATATTACCGTTGGATGAATGATTCCGAAATAACGAGGCATTTGGAAAGCAGGTTTCATCCGAATTCTTTAGAAAGTTTACGCGAATATGTATCGGAAAAATTAAGGGATCAAAATAACATGTTTCTCGCTGTCATTCTTAAAGATGGAGACCGCCATATCGGCAATATCAAACTCGGGCCGATTAACTGGATACACCGCCTTGCAGATGTTGCTTTGTTGATAGGGGCAAAAGATTGCTGGGGAAAGGGCTACGGAACGGAAGCTATCCGGTTGATTGTGAATTTTGCATTTCGAGAATTGAATCTGCATAAACTGACAGCGGGACATTATATCGCAAACGCTGGATCGGGGAAGGCCTATGCAAAAAATGGATTTGTTGTTGAGGGGACGAGAAGAAGGCATCGTTTCTGTGATGGTGTCTATGTGGATACCGTTTTGATGGGCCTGTTAAGCGACGACATTAAAACGGTAAAGTAAAAACTCTCCGTATGAAAATAATAGCCATTATTCAGGCAAGGACAGGTTCTACGAGGCTGCCAAGGAAGGTGCTGATGGACCTTGCCGGGAAGCCGGTGATTCAGAGGGTATACGAAAGAGCGGGCAGGATTAGCGGCGTAGACAGTGTAATAGTAGCAACCACTGTAGCCCCGCAGGATGATGAGCTGGCGGAATCGTGCAAAGGTAATGGCATCACGGTTTACCGCGGCAGTGAAGAAGACGTTCTTGACAGGTATTATCAGGCTGCAAAACAATATAAGGCAGATGCTGTAATAAGGATCACCGGCGATTGTCCGCTGCTTGATCCGCATGAATCTGAAAAGGTTGTTGAAAAGTTTAAACATGGCAGATTCGACTACGTTAGCAATACACGACCGCCAATGCTTCCGGATGGCCTTGATACAAGCATTATTTCTTTTACCGCTTTCGAGAAATGCTGGCATGAAGCAAAGCTTAAATCAGAGAGGGAACATGTTACCCAATACATTATAAAACACCCTGAAATATTTCAGATTGGTTCCATAGCGTATTACGATAACTATAGCCACCTCCGATGGACTCTCGATGAATGGGAAGATTACGAATTTTTATCCAAGGTGTACACAAAGCTTGAGGAAAAAAAGATGTATGGTTATTTCCATGAAGTTTTGTCTATCATCCGGGAAAATCCTGACCTTGTAAAGATTAATTCACAGTTTGAGAGGAATGAAGGTTTACAAAAGAGCGTAGGGGAGGACAGACAGTTTATGCTGAACACGAACTTTGCCAATAGTACCCGTTTATTGGAGAGAGCAAAGAGGGCAATACCGGTGGCAGCCTCTACGTACAGCAAGAGCTACAGATATTTCTGTGAAGGGGCAGCCCCGGCTGTTCTTGATAGAGGGTTGGGGAGCCATGTATGGGATGTGGATGGCAACGAGTATATAGATTATGTCCTTGCTTTGGGACCCGTGATTGTCGGTTATAACGACGAAAGAATCAACAATGCCATCACGGAACAACTGAAAAAAGGAATTTCGTTTTCCCTCACCACTGAGCTGGAGATAAATCTGGCAGAGAAACTTATAGGGATTATTCCATGTGCCGAGATGGTCAAATTTGTGAAAAACGGTTCTGATGCCACTACTGCGGCAATCCGTTTGGCGAGGGCATTTGCTAAAAGAGATATCATCTTGTGCTGCGGATATCATGGGTGGCACGATTGGCATATAGGGACGACTCAAAATGATCTTGGCGTGCCGGGGGCAGTGAAAGCGCTCACACATACGTTTCCGTATAACAATATTGATGCTCTCGAATTATTATTCACGCAATACAAGAATCAGGTTGCTGCTGTTATTATGGAGCCGTTTACATTTGATCTGCCTAAGCCCGGCTATCTGGAGACAGTAAAAGAATTAACCCATAAAAACGGTGCAATGCTGGTGTTCGATGAGGTTGTTACAGGATTCAGGATGGGGCTGTCCGGTGCGCAGGGTTATTTCAATACTGTTCCGGATATGGCAGCTTTCGGCAAATCAATGGGAAATGGAATGGCTATATCAGCCCTTGTCGGCCGAAGAGATGTTCTTACCCTAATCGAGGAAGGAGCTTTTGTGTCGACTACTTTCGGCGGTGAAACTTTAGCCATTGCAGCGGCCCTGAAAACGATAGAAATCTTAGAAAAGGAAAGGGCTTTTGAAAGGTTTACAGGGTTAGGAACTTTTCTTGTGGAAGGGATCAAAGGGATTCTATCTGATCTTGATCTGGGTGATCATGTAGATCTTGTCGGTATACCAAGCCATTTTGCGTTGAGATTTAAAGATGCGGGCTGTTTAACGACCTTCGACCTCTTTTCGGTTTTTCAGCAGGAGGCAATAAGGAATGGAGTTTTAATGCTTGGAGCCCATAATTTTTGCCTTGCATATAACGAGAAAGACGTTGAAGCCACACTATACGCGTACCGAGAGGCCTTTCAATTGGTGAAAAGAGCTATTGAAGCGGACTCACTGGATGGAATTCTTGTGGGTGGTAAATTCTCTCCCATATTCAAGCGTGACGCCACAAGGTAGATGTGCGCATGCCCGTTCACTGGAGGATTGGATTAAAGCTCTATTCTACTGATTTTGACATCATTGCAGATGCCCGAAAACTTCAAAATGGTTTTTTCGATTTTGTAGAACTCTATGTTGTGCCGGATTCTTATGAAACAACTATCAACGCATGGAAAGACTTTGATATTCCCTTCATTATTCACATGCCTCATTCGTTGCATGGTGTCAACCTTGCCCAGGCAGAAAAATGGCAAACCAACCTCATTCATTTTAAGGAAACGCAAAAATTTTCTGATGAGCTTGGTTCAGGAATTATTATTGTTCATGGAGGCAATAACGGGAATTTTAATGAGACAATACGCCAGTTGGCGTTATTTAAAGACAGACGGGTTGCGCTTGAAAACAAACCTAAAATGGGGCTCAGAGGAAATGTATGTGCGGGATGGTCTCCTGAAGAATTTCGTTATGCCTTAGGGTCCGGTATTGTATCATCAATGGTGCTTGATTTCGGTCATGCAGCCTGTGCCGCGAATTCATTAAAAAAAGACCATATGGACATCGTTAAAGAGTTCATGATATTGAATCCCGAATTATTTCACTTATCTGATGGCGATGTCTCCTCAGAGAAAGACACTCACCTTAACCTTGGAAAAGGTAATTTGAATATTGCAGAATTTTTGTCTGTTATTCCTGATAACGGATTAGTAACAATTGAAACCCCACGTGATATGCGACGAGGCCTGGATGATTTTATTGAGGATATTCATGTCCTAAGGGGTTTGATCGAAAAGGCATGAGATCAGGCAAATAAAAAATGAGATTGTTATGGGAATAAAAATTATAGCATGGCATGAAGCTGACCTGGAAGCCCTCAGAGAGCTTTACTGTAATTATCCTTATCCGCCTTATTTCGGTTCTCATGTGGTGGACGATCGAATGCAGACGTATCGTTTTAATAAAATCTGCAAAATAGCTGATACGAATCCTGAAACATTTTCTGTAGCGGTTTTGAACGATAGACCTTTCTGTGCTGCACAGCTACAGAGAGTTGATCACCTTTCGAATCGGCTTGGAGTTGAGATCGGGACTTTAACGAATGAGGCTTTTGTGCCTGAGATTTCCGAGATGACTTACCGTTGTAGCTTAATGCTGATATCTGCTTTTCGAGATTTAGCTGAAAAACAAAGGTTTCTTTTTTTAACCACCTCTGTTGCATCTCAGGCTTTGCATTGGATAAGGGCATTAGAGGGAGTAGGGTTTCGTTATGCAGACGGTTTTCGCCATGTCGTTGAGGATATCAAAGATAATTATGATGATTTCTTAATTGATAATCTTATAATCAGAGACTTTACAGCATCAGATTATGAAGAGATTCTTTATAGTTTCACAAATATGCCCTTTCCCAGTTACTTATTATATGAACCGGAATTTGATAAGGGATTGGTGATGCAGCTCTATGCTAATCGGTATAGAGAGGTGCACGAAAAAGGATTGGGAAGGGTTTTTGTTGGTGAAATGGATGGAAAATTCATGGGTGCCCTGAACGGCATCATAGACAGGGATATTCTCCGTGAGCTGGGCGTTGTTGTAAACCATGTTTCACAGGGATTGATAATTCATCCCCGTGCTGCAGGTAAGGGTATTGCCATCGGACTGGTTGCTTTCCGACATAACTGGTATCGCGAGCAGGGGATGCAATACGGCTATCTCGGTTCGAACATAAATAATATCGCCATGATTAGGGGATTGGAAAAAATAAAGGCAAAGCATGCTGGGATTGAAATGAGCTTTATGCTGCGATTAAGACACGATGAGCCACAATAGGTCACACAACATGAAGACATATTCGTCCTGATATTCCAAAGGGTGCCAAAAGGCTGTTTATCCTGCAGCTTCTGATGTTTGATATGGGAACCACCGCTGTCGAGCTAATATAAAAAGTTAAAAGGAGAGAGCGTCATGAAAGTGGGAAAATATTGTGATATTGCAGACGACTTTGTCGCCGGAGCAAATTTCAGCTGCGGTCAATCCGTTAGAATCGAGAAGAACGTTATTGCCGGCAACGATGTGAAGATCGGTAACTTTGTTGTTATCCAGGAGGGAACAAGGATTGCCGATAATGTAACGATTGATGACTTCGTGGTGCTGAAATCCGGTGCAAGTTTGGGTGAGAATGTGGCTGTGGAAGATTATTCCATGGTGATGTCAGGCAGCCGCATAGGTGCAAAAACTAAATTGGGTACACATACTAAAATTGGGAAGAATGTGGTTATCGGAGAAAACTGTAAGTTTACTGCATTTTGCGAAATTCGCGATAAATGTCAGCTTGGCAATAATGTATCTATGGGAAGCCGCGGTACAATTTCAGCAGGTTGGCATGTAGAGGACGATGTTATTATGAAATATAGTTTTGTGGCTACCGATACACCTATCGTCGGGCAGGAAAGCGTAAAAAAAGTTGGCACGCTGAAGCGGGGCTCACGATTTGGCGCCAATGTGGCCATAATGCCTGGGCTGAGCATAGGGGAAAACTCGGAGATCGGGGCTTGTTCCCAGGTTCGTAATGATGTGCCGGACAATGAAGTGTGGTATGGGAATCCGGCCAGGTTTTTTAAAAAACGCGATCTTTAATTCGCGCTATATCAGGATATTGTAAAATGCCTTTATTTAAAGAAAAACCATTTATTATAGCCGAAATGTCCGGCAACCATAACCAGTCGTTGGACCGTGCTTTAGCGTTAGTTGATGTAGCGGCTGAAGCCGGGGTACATGCTATTAAACTCCAGACTTACACAGCGGGTACCATGACGCTTGATATTGCTGAAGGCGAATTTTTTATTAATGATCCTCAAAGCTTGTGGAAAGGCCAGTCGCTGTATAGTCTTTACCAAAAGGCTTATACCCCCTGGGAGTGGCATGTTCCTATATTTCAGAGGGCCCGCAAATTAGGGTTGATTGCTTTCAGCACGCCGTTTGATGAAACGGCAGTGGATTTTCTGGAGTCGCTGGATGTTCCTTGCTACAAGATTGCATCATTTGAAAACACTGATATTCCGCTGATCAAGAAAGTTGCCGCCTCCGGCAAAACGATGATTATTTCCACTGGCATGGCCACTGTGGCCGAACTGGACGAGACTGTGCGTACGGCACGTGCGGCGGGCTGCAAGGAGCTTGTGCTGCTCAAATGCACCAGCACATACCCGGCCACGACGGAAAATTCGAATCTCCTTACGATCCCCCACATGCGAGAGTTGTTCGATTGCGAGGTGGGCTTGTCAGATCACACGATGGGGATCGGAGCAGCAGTTGCGGCAGTGGTTATGGGAGCAGCGGTGATTGAAAAGCACTTCACACTGGACCGTTCCGATGGAGGTGTCGATAGCGCCTTCTCACTGGAACCAGCTGAACTTGCACAACTGGTTATAGAAGCAAAGCGGGCGTGGCAGGCTATCGGCAGGGTTACCTATGGCCCGACCAGGGCGGAAGAGCGCGCTGTCATGCGACGCCGTTCGGTATATGTTACGGAGGATCTTAAAGCCGGGGAAATACTAACCAAAGCGAACCTGCGCTGCATCCGCCCCGGTTACGGTCTCGCACCCAGGCATTACGAAAGTTTGCTCGGCAAGACCGTTAGAAGCGATGTGAAAAAGGGGACGCCGATGCGATGGGACCTGATATTATAAGTCCATCTCAGAGAAAATTGCTTGGCAAAGATTTCTTCAGTGGCGGAGGTAATAGATGACAAATCGACATCTGATGAAGCGGACTTCAGGAATGAAACAGGGAAGAAACGAATGAATAAAGCGGCCATCATCGAAGCACGGATGAAATCGACGCGGTTGCCCGGTAAGGTATTGAGACCGATTGCAGGGAAACCGATGCTGGAACTTCTTATCGAAAGGATCAAACAAGCCCGTTACCTTAACCATATTATTATCGCCACCACAGAATCCATTTCCGATGATCCTATAGTCGAGTTGGCGAAGCGTCTCGATGTCGGTTGTTACAGGGGCAGCGAGGAAGATGTTCTGGACCGGGTGCTGTCGGCAGCAAAAAAAAACAAAGTAGATATCATTGTGGAGATAACGGGTGACTGTCCGTTGATTGAGGCGGAGAAAATAGACCAGATGCTGATGTCCTATATACACATGAACTATGATTTTATGGTCAATCGTCTCGATGGGTCTTATCCGCCGGGATTAGGGCTTCGAATATTTCGAAGAGAAACCTTGGAGAAAGTTGATAGCCTGACAAAAGATCCGGTTGACAGGGAGCACGTGACCCTTTATATATGGGAACATCCCGAACTGTTCTCCATTTATCATTTCCAGAATAATCTTGATCCTAAATATTGGGACCTTCGTTTAACCGTAGACAACGAAGAGGATTTTATTCTTATAGAATCCATCTTTCAAGAACTCTATCCGAAGGATCCCCGATTCGGTCTATACGATATCATTGATATGCTGCAACGTCGTCCGGAACTTATTGAGATCAACAGGCACATCAAAGATAAACCGATCAGATAAGGCACCGGAAAAGTGAAGACACAGCAGGAAAAGAGCATGAAGCAATATAGGGCTGTTGTTATTGGGCTTGGAAAAATAGGGCAGGGGTTTGATTACGAGCAAAGCGACGATTCAGTAATCACAACCCACGCATCCGCGTATGTCCTTCATCCGGGATACGAACTGCTGGCAGCAGTCGACCCTGATCTGCTTCAAAGAAAAAGGTTTGAAAAGAAGTTTCAGTTGCCTGCTTATCCTGATCTTCAGTCTCTTATGGGGCAGCATAATCCCGAGATTTTTTCCATCGCTGTTCCTGCGGAGCAACACTTTCCTGTTTTTCTGGATATTCTCCGGTATATGCCTGTGGCAGTTCTTTGTGAGAAGCCAATAGCAGCCTCCACGGCAGATGGCAGACGAATGCGGTCCCTTGCGGAAGATCAGAAATGCGCTCTGGTTGTCAACTACATGCGCCGGTTTGAGCCTGGAAGCATAGAAATAAGACGGATGATTCAGAACGAAGAGTTGGGAGATATTTTTAAAGGGCATGGTTGGTACAGCAAAGGACTTATCAATAATGGTTCCCATTTTATCGATCTGCTTCGTTTCTGGCTTGGCGAGGTGACTCGTGTGGAAATCATGAAAGAAGGAAGACAATGGGATGGTCTCGATCCGGAGCCTGATATCTGTCTATATTTTCATGATATCCCGGTATATTTTTTGGCCGGACGGGAAGAATGTTTTTCTGTTGGTGAAATAAATTTATTCTGCGGCGGCGGTATGATCCGTTACGCTAATTTTGGCAATCTTATTGAGGTATACAAGACTTATCGAAGCCCCTTCCTGAAGGGGTATACGGTCCTGAGTCCGGACAAAGAGACTGTGTGTACTGATCTGAAGCGTTATCAGCTGCACGTCCTGGAAGGCCTCTATAAACATTTGACTGTAGGTGATAAACTTAATTCAGATGGGGGGAGCGCCACAGAAACTCTGGAAGTTATAGAGCATGTTTGTAGTCAACTCAAAAGAGTGCATGATGAGTAAATTAGCATTAATGGGTGGAAACAAGACAATTACTCGTGCCTTCACCCCCTACCGGTCCATCGGATCGGAAGAGACGGAGGCTGTCAGGGCTGTCATGGAAACGGGAATTCTTTCAAAATTTTACGGTTCCTGGGATCCTGACTTCTATGGCGGTGAGAAAATAAGAGAATTTGAAACTGCATGGGCAAGTTATTTTACGATCAAGCATGCAGTTACTGTAAACTCGAACACATCCGGGCTTATGGCTGCCGTTGGTGCAATAGGTATTGAACCGGGAGATGAAGTTATTGTAAGTCCCTGGACTATGAGTGCATCTGCTACAGCTATTTTAGTATGGAATGCAATACCCGTATTTGCTGATATAGAACATGAGACATTCAACCTCGACCCGGTCTCTATTGAAAAAAACATCACTCCTTATACAAAAGCCATAATGGTAACTGATATTTTCGGACATGCTGCCGATCTTGATGCCATCATGACTATCGCCAGAAAATATGATCTTAAGGTCATCGAAGACTGCGCTCAGGCCCCGGGTGCCCGGTATTGCGGCCGATACGCGGGAACTGTCGCAGACATAGGTGTTTTCAGTTTGAATTATCACAAGCATATTCATACCGGAGAGGGGGGCGTTTGTGTTACAAATGATGATTTTTTAGCAGAGCGGCTGCAACTGGTTCGCAATCATGCAGAGGCGGTAGTTCAGGAGAAGGGCACTGAGAATTTGTCCAATATGATAGGTTTTAACTTTCGTATGACAGAAATTGGGGCTGCGATCGGCATTGAGCAACTTAAAAAACTCCCGGCACTTGTTGCCCGAAAAATGGAAACGGCCGGTCGTCTTACGGGAAGGCTCAACAACCTGAAGGGGCTCAGAACACCCGTTGTTAAAGAGAATTGCACCCATGTATATTATGTTTATCCCCTTGTGTACCATCCGGAAGAGACAGGCATTCCCCGCGATTTAATAGTGCAGGCGCTTCGGGCCGAGGGGGTACCCGCGTCGGGCGGATATCTGAACATTCATCTGCTGCCGATGTACCAGAAGAAGACTGCTTATGGTTCGAAGGGTTTCCCTTGGACCGCAGAATTCTATCGTGGGGCTGTTTCGTATAATAAGGGCATCTGTCCGGTGGCCGAAGAGTTGCATGATAAAAAATACTTGAATCTCAATATGAGTTTCCACGACTATAGTGATCCGGAAATCGATTTAATAGTCGAGGCATTCAGAAAGGTCTGGAAAAACCTGGATCAACTGAAAAACTATTCGAAATCATAAGAAGCGTAATTGGCAGCAGATATTTTCATTTTTGTTGAAGACCCGGGTGCGGCGAACTATGTTGCACGGCTCCCTGCTTTATTGATTGGCAAAGGTTTGAGGGCAAAATTATTTGCAGAAGGCCATGCAAAAGATTATTTGTTTCAGCGAGGGATACAATTTGAGGCTGTTAACACCACCGACGCTGCATCCAAATTACTTTCATCGGAACGCCCGCGTTTATTAGTGATTGGTACTTCAGAAAATTTGGATACATTGGGTTTAAGACTGTCCATGGAAGCCCGTTCAATGGGAATAAAGAGTGTGGGTGTGGTAGATGCCCTTGGTAATGCTGCGTATAGATTTCGCGGACATAGTGATAACCCTCTGGAATACGCGCCTGAGTGGCTTGCAGTGCCGGACGGGTGGACGCAGAAGGCCTATGTTTCCCTGGGTTATCCGTCAGAAAACATTGCAGTCTGCGGCCATCCTAATTATGATCATATCCTTGATGTTGCAGCTGGAATGGCAGGAGAAGGCAGGAAAGCAATCCGTAAGAGGCTTTTCCCCGATGTGAACAATGAACTTCCTATAGTGGTTTTTGCTGCCGAGATTTCTGCTGGAATACGACCCCGGCAATATTATGAACGTTCAGATGAATACACTCTGGACGGTAGAGGAAAGAGTATCGGGCGTACTTCAATTGTGCTGGAAGAGTTTCTCAATGCTATGGAGGCTACAGGCCGTCAGGCTTATATGGTGCTGCGCATGCATCCTAAGAATACTGAAGATGAATTAAGAGATTATATAGATGAATTTGATTATGTAAGTCACAATGAGCCGTCCGACCAATTGATATATGCAGCCGATCTTGTGGTAGGAATGAGCTCTGTTTTACTTTTTGAAGCCGCTATAATGGGTACTGCTACGCTTTCAGTTCTCCCGAGAATGATCGAAAAAGAATCGGTGATCGGCGTTCTGGCAGGGATTACACCATGCGTAACAACTCGAGATGAATTAATATCCATACTCCCGAAATTATTGTGTGGAGATTCGTGTGCCGGGTATTTTGACAATCGCGGCATACTTGTTAAAGATTCGACGGAAAGAGTTCTAAAATTATTTGAAGAACTTTTAGCCTCGAATGCCTGATTTTACGTCAATTAGAAGCCTATAAATAAATCTATGCTGATTAAAACAGACCGCTTGCAGATAACCCCCTTTTCCGAGAAATATCTTTCAATGAATTATGTCGGCTGGCTCAATGATCCTGAAGTTGTGCGCTATAGCGAACAACGGCATCATACACATTCGCTGGCATCGTGCAGAGAATACTGGAAGTCGTTCACCGGCAGTCCAAACTATTTTTGGGCTGTCGTGAAGACAGGGGAACAAACGGAACATATCGGCAATATAAATGCCTATGTTGACAAAAATAATTCTGTTGCCGATATAGGGATATTAATAGGTGATAAATCAGTTTGGGGACAAGGGTATGGTTTAGAGGCATGGGTTGCTGTGTGCGATTTTTTGCTGACGGATGCGAAAATCAGAAAGATTACGGCAGGAGCACTTTCTACCAATACACGTATGCTTAGCCTGATGAATCACGCAGGAATGGCTGAGGAATGCCGACGCATTCGACACGCTTTTTTTGAGGGGCAGTATGTTGATATTGTGCACTATGCATTATTTAAATAGAGAGGCAATAATTAATCATGTTTAAAGTAAAAGACATTATGCAAAAATGTCATATTTTATTAAAGTCTTTAACTTTGGATGGCAGCGAAGCTGCCTATATCAGACACAATAAGAGAATATGGGGAAATAATTCACTGAATAATAAAAATGGAGAAGTTTTGGTAGAGTCGTGTACGATTGCCAGCAGCATCATTTCTTTCAGTTATTTGGCGAATACATTGGCAAATATTCATAATGCGACCATCAAAACTTATGTTACCCGTAAAAATAGTTTAATTACAAAAATACTATCATTCAAAACGAATAAAATTTATAAATCATTTCATACCGAAGACATTGTTTATTTTTGTCTTTCCCGAGCCCAATCGTTAGAAAAAGAAAAATTGTTTAATACTGTTTATTCACGCTTAAAGGATAAAAAAGATGTGGAAGATTTAAAGATTGCCGGTGTATGGATTGGAGATTTAGTATACGATTCACATTGTATGAACTACAAAGTTCCTACCATAAACATAAAGGATGCAGATTTTTGCGATTCGCTGTTGCAAGCTATAAGCCATTATATTTTCTGGCGTGATTATCTTGACGCTCATAACGTTAAGTCCGTAATTTTAACCCATACCGTATATTATCAGATCGCAATCATAGCGAGGCTTGCCATTCATAGGAAAATCCCCGTTTACCAGATTAATGCAACACACTTATATCATTTAAGTGAAAAAAATATTATGGCATATACTGAATTTTTTTACTTTCCTGAATATTTTCGTGCATTAAGCAAAGAAGAACAGTTGGAAGGATTACAGATGGCCAAAGAAAGGCTGGAGATGAGACTTTCCGGCGAAGTCGGCGTGGACATGCATTATTCCACAAAGTCGGCATACGGGGGGGCTAAAAAAAATAAGGTTTTAAGAGAAAGCCTCCGAATAAAAATTCTCATTGCAACCCATTGTTTTTTTGACAACCCGCACCCCTACGGTGTAAATCTTTTCCCTGATTTCTATGAATGGCTGACATTTCTTGGCGTAATATCAGAAAAGACGGATTATGACTGGTATATTAAAACGCACCCGGATTTTCTCCCCGGAAATATTCCAATCCTTCAAGAATTTACTAAAAAGTATCCTAAATTTACACTTATTCCTTCCGAAACCTCTCATTTGCAATTAATCGAGGAAGGGATTGATTTTGCGTTAACCGTATATGGGACAATAGGTTTTGAATATGCAGCATTAGGGATACCCGTGGTCAATGCTTCGCTGTGTAACGCACGGATCAGATATAACATCAATCTTCACCCGAAAAGCATCGAGGAATACGAGAGAATCTTGTTGTCTCTGCCTGAGCAAAAATTGGATATTGATATGAACGAGGTGTATGAATCATATTATATGTTTTATCTTAACAACAAAAAAACAAATAATTGGTTATTTGAGGATTATGAGGGGTTTTTAAGAGAGATAGGCGGATATTATAAACAAATTGGTTCAGTTAGTTATGAAAAATTTATGGAAGTGTTTTCCCTGCAAAGGCACGAAGAGATAAGGCTTTCCCTTAAAAAGTTTGTTGATTCAAAAGAATACTGTTTTCAGAAAAATCATCTTTCAAGATTGAATTAGTGAATCCGCTTTACTGTAAATATTATTATGAATCATAGCTATTTATCACCTGCCTTTACGAAACACACTAACGATGAACTTGAATTCCTGCATTCGCTGGATGGCGCAACAGGGTTCAGCCTGTTTTGGATTGATATTACAAGACCCGTATTACGTGCTATTGAAGCCAGACATTTGCTGGAGATCGGCGCGGATACCGGTGAACATACATATCTTTTGTTGCAGTACTGCGACGAATTTGATGCTGACCTTGCCGTAATAGAGCCGTTTGTAAAACCATCTCTGCAGAAAATTACAGATACTTCGAACAGGGTGAATCTGATGGCAGAAAAAAGTCTGGCAGCAATACCGAACATAAATAGCCCGATTGATGCTGTTCTTCTGGAAGGAGATTTAAACTACTTTTCCGTATATAGTGACCTACTTGCCATACGCGATTTATCAGTGAGACGGGGAATCCCCATTCCCTGCTGTTTTTTCAGGTCATCATCATGGCCGTATGCTCGACGGGATATGTACTATGACCCGGACACAATGCCCCCAATTCAGATGCATGACTATGCCCCGAGCGGGATGACGCCCTGGCTGCAGGGTCTCGAAGAAGGTATGATAAACTTTCCGTTCTTCAATGCGAAAAATGAAGGCGGTGGAAGAAATGGTGTGCTGACAGCGGTGGAAGACTTTATAAAAGAATCCGGTCTACCTTTAGGCAAGTTTCTTTTACCGATTAATAATGGTGTAGGTATCATTTACTTAAAGGGCTCACAAGCAGAAAAATTTATAGAAACAAACCTGATGCCTCCTCCGGCGCTTTATCGTTTCCTTGAAACCATTGAACTGGCAAGACTGAATGAAATTGTTCGAAGACTCAAGTTGCATCAAACTCAACGGTACAGTATCCAATATTTTCAATCCAAGTTTTTGAGTGTTTGTAGAAAGCTTAGTCACCTAATTTTAGAGAGGACAAACAAATGAAAGAATGCTTAGTTTGCAGTTCACCAATTGAGCCCTTTATGTCTTTTGGTAAGATGCCTATTGCCAATGGTTTTTTAAATAAGGAAGACTTTGAAAATGAATATTTTTTTGAACTTGCCATAGGTTTCTGTCAGAAATGCGGTATGGTACAACTAATGGAACAGCCTGCACGGGAAAAGATGTTTAACGAAAATTATGCGTTTTTTTCCGGGACATCAAGGGCAATGGCTGTTCATTTCGGGGAATTTGCCGAACATGTAATAGTAGATTACCTCAAAGGGGATTCGCCATTTGTGGTGGAGATTGGAAGCAATGACGGGATTATGCTGCAATATTTTAAAGATAAGAATATCAGGCATCTGGGCATTGAGCCTTCATTGAATGTTGCGGAGGTGGCAAAACAGAAAGGGATTGACACAATATCCGAATTCTTTGATGAGAAACTGGCACGTAAAATAGTGGACGAATATGGACAGGCCGATGCCTATATTGGGGCCAATGTTATGTGTCATATACCATACCTTCATTCGGTGATAGAAGGCATAAAAATACTGCTCAAGGATGATGGCATTGTGATGTTCGAAGACCCCTACATGGGGGATGTTATAGAAAATACATCTTATGACCAGTTTTATGATGAACACGTATTCCTGTTTTCGGTCCTGTCAATCAGTCATCTTTTTGAACAGCACGGCATGGAGGTTATCGATGTAGAACCACAATGGACACATGGTGGATCTATGCGATATGTGATTTCAAGGAAAGGGACCCGTCTTGTTTCCCGGAGTGTGCACAAGCATCTCGAAAAAGAAAAAGCCATAGGTCTTGATGAGCCGTCGGTTTATGACAGATTTAAAAGGAACTGTGAAGACTCCAGGGATGCACTGACCTCCCTTTTAAAAAAAATCAAAATAGATGGAAAACGGGTGGTAGGATATGCGGCGACCTCCAAAAGCACGACCATATTAAATTATTGCGGCATAGGCCCGGACCTGATAGAGTTTATCTCGGACACGACACCCATTAAACAGGGCAAATTCAGCCCCGGTGCCCATATTCCCGTTCGTCCATATGAAGAATTTCTCATAAAATACCCTGATTATGCACTGCTCTTTGCCTATAACCATGCAAAAGAAATTATGGTGAAGGAACAGAAATTTATTGCATCCGGCGGCCAGTGGATTACATACGTGCCGAACGTAGAAATAATAAAATGATCCTGTGCAGTAACCCATTACCCCAATATCTCTCATACAAAACAGAGATCGATGAGGCAATCTCGAAGGTCCTCAACGGAGGATGGTACATCCTTGGCGATGAGACGAGGTTGTTCGAAGAGGAATTTGCCGGATATATCGGTGTGTCCCATGGGATTGGCGTTGGCAGTGGTACCGAGGCGCTTCATATTGCCCTGGCAGCTTGCGGGATCGGATCGGGTGATGAGGTTATTACTGTCTCTCATACCGCCGTGGCCACAGCAACAGCGATTGAATTGACAGGAGCGAAGCCGGTATTTGTAGATATTGAGCATGATTTTTATACCATGAATCCTGAAGAGGTTGAGGGGGCAATAACACCGAGGACGAAGGCAATAGTGCCTGTGCACATTTATGGCCAATCAGCTGATATGCCGCCTATTTTGGATATTGCTGAAAAGCATGGTTTACGTGTAATTGAAGATTGTGCTCAGGCGCATGGGGCAATGTATCGAGGCCGTCGTTTAGGTTCTAGGGGTGATATGGCCTGTTTCAGTTTTTACCCCACAAAGAATTTAGGGGCCGTAGGTGATGGCGGTATGGTTGTAACGGACAACGCAGAACTGGCAAAGAAGGCGAGATTACTCCGTGAGTATGGCTGGGCTGAACGCTATGTAAGCCATATTA
>CAYMTB010000019.1:21517-25133 GCA_964393225.1 uncultured Syntrophorhabdaceae bacterium | reverse complement strand
TAAGGATATCGTGGAGACAACGCTCATAAAGGGTCAGATACTTCACAGGCTACTCTATATCGAGCCTAATCTGCTGAAAGTATGCAAAGAGACCTCAGAGATTCCCTTCTACCAGAAACAGCGCCGTTTTGTGCTCAACAACTGCGGTGTTATCGACCCGGAAGACATAAGGGAATATATTGCGCGGGGCGGTTATCTTTCAGCGGCAACGGCATGTTCGGATATGAACCCTGAAGATATCTGCCGTCACATTCTGGCGTCCGGCATCAGAGGGCGCGGAGGCGGGGGATTCCCGACAGGGAAGAAATGGGATATGGCGAGGCTTCAACCCGGTGACAAAAAATATGTCATCTGCAACGGCGATGAAGGAGACCCAGGAGCTTTTATGGATATGGGCATCATGGAGGGGAATCCCCACAGTGTCATTGAGGGGATGATTATCGCTTCCCGTGCAATACATGCTGATGAAGGATATGTCTATGTCCGCGCCGAATATCCCCTTGCCGTAAAGCGTATCCGGAAGGCCATAAAGGACGCCTATACTCTCGGCATCCTGGGAAAACGGATACTCAGCTCAGATCATACATTCAACCTTCAGGTCATGGAAGGCGCAGGCGCTTTTGTCTGTGGTGAAGAGACGGCCCTTATCGCATCTATTGAGGGGAAAAGAGGGATGCCGTCCCCGAAGCCGCCTTTTCCTTCACAGAGCGGGCTGTGGGGCAAACCGACCATCATCAACAACGTTGAGACGCTATCGACAATACCGCTTATCGTTAGTATCGGCGCTTCTAAATTCCGTGAAATGGGAACGGAGAATTCGCCCGGCACAAAGACGTTTGCCATTACCGGCCATGTCGTGAATACGGGACTTATCGAGATGCAGCTGGGGTCTACCCTCAGGGATATGGTATACGGGGTTGCAGGCGGTATCACTTCTGATGACGGCAAGCCGATGACTGATGGTTTTAAGGCGGCCCAGATCGGCGGTCCCTCGGGCGGATGTCTTACAAAAGACCACCTTGACCTGCCCATTGACTTTGATTCTGTGAAAAGGGTTGGCGCAATGGTCGGATCAGGGGGACTCGTCATAATGAACAAGGATACCTGCATGGTCAGTGTAGCCCGATTCTTTATGCAGTTTACTCAAAGTGAATCCTGCGGGAAGTGTGTTCTTTGCAGGGAAGGGACCAAGCAGATGCTCGCGCTTCTCGATGATATCATGGAGGGGAGGGCTACGGAAGAGACGCTGGAAATCCTCCAGGACCTTGCGGCAACAGTGCAGAAAGGTTCACTCTGCGGTCTCGGAAAGACCGCACCGAATCCGGTTTTGTCAACCCTCAGCAATTTCCGTGACGAGTATGATGCCCACGTGAAATATAAATATTGCCCTGCCGGCAAATGCAAGGCCCTTACCAGATTCACCATAGATGCCGATCTTTGCAAAGGGTGTACTCTTTGCTCGAAAAAATGCCCTGTCGGGGCAATCTCAGGCGGGAAGAAACAGCCTCACAAGATAGACCCGCTCCTCTGCATTAAATGCGGCGCCTGCGTGGAGAGCTGTAAGTTTGAGGCAATCAAAGGAGATAAGTCATGAACGAGAATGAGATCGTTATTATAGATAACAAGGAAATACCGATTGAAAAGGAGCAAAATCTCCTTGAGCTCATAAGAAAGGCTAAGATTGAACTCCCCACCTTTTGCTATCACTCTGAATTGAGTGTTTACGGGGCTTGCAGACTCTGCATGGTGGATGTTGAAGGTATGGGGCTTGTACCGGCCTGTTCGACTCCACCTTCACCCTCCATGAAGGTGAGCACCAACACCGAAGATATTCGAAAGATGAGGAGAATTATCGTGGAACTCCTCCTTGCAAATCACAGCCAAAGCTGCCCTACCTGTCAGAAAAGCACAACCTGCCAGCTCCAGGCCCTTGCCCGAAGACTCGGGATTACAAAGGTGCGGTTCAAGAATCAGAACAAGGATGTGTCCATCGATGAATCGTCACCGTCGATTGTACGTGATCCGAATAAATGTGTTCTCTGCGGTGACTGCGTCCGTGTGTGTTCTGAAATCCAATCTGTCGGGGCTATTGATTTTGCGTATAGGGGCGCACAAACTATGGTAATCCCCAGCTTCGGTAAAGACCTTGACAAGGTAGAGTGTGTGAACTGCGGTCAATGTGCGCGTATCTGTCCTACCGGCGCCCTTACGCCTAAATCCGAGGTAGACGAAGTTTGGAAGGCGATCCATAATCCCGGCAAGATAGTGGTTGCCCAGATTGCACCTGCTGTTCGCGTCGCATTAGGAGAGATTTTCGGACTGGAACCCGGCGTAACAACGACAGGCCAGACCGCGGCAGCACTTCGTGCGATCGGTTTTGACAAGATTTTTGATACGTCCTTTACGGCAGACCTGACCGTTATCGAAGAAAGCAATGAGTTTATCAGGCGCGTTGAGAAAAACGAGAACATCCCTCAATTTACTTCATGCTGCCCTGCATGGGTAAAGTTCGTTGAGCAGTATTATCCAGAGTTTATACATCATCTCTCAAGCTGCCGCTCGCCGCAGCAGATGTTCGGCGCCCTCTCAAAGGAAATCCTCTCGGCGCAGACCGGTGTGAAAAGGGAGGATATAATCGTTGTCTCTATCATGCCCTGCACGGCCAAAAAATTCGAGGCAAAAAGACCTGAATTTAACCACGATGGCATACGGGACGTAGACCATGTCATCACTACTCAGGAGTTGGGGAGGATGATTGAAGAGGCCGGACTTCATTTTATGGAACTTGACCCGGAATCTTTCAATTTACCATTTGGATTCAAGACCGGGGCAGGGGTTATATTTGGAAATTCAGGTGGTGTCAGTGAGGCTGTTCTCAGATATGTGACCGAGAAGTTGACCGGCGAAAAGAGGGAAAATTACGAATTCACAAATACCCGCGGAGAAAACGGTATCCGGGAGATCAGGTTTTCACTGGCAGGTAAAGAGTTTTCCCTGGCAATCGTGAGCGGTCTCGGAAACGCCAGGGAAATTCTGGAAAGGATAAAATCCGGGCAATCCCATTACGATCTTGTAGAGGTCATGGCATGTCCTGGCGGATGTGTAGGTGGCGCCGGACAACCGGTATTTTCCAAAGCTGCAGTTATTCAGAAGAGGACAAAGGGTATTTATGAAAACGACAGGATGCTCGCTCTTCACAAATCGCAGGATAATCCCTATGTTAAAGAATTATATACCTCTTTTCTTGGTGATGTCGGAGGGCACAAGGCCCATGAGCTTCTCCATACAGGATATAAGTCAAGGAAGAGGATTTCCGATGAAGATATGCCGTTGAGTTCATCCAAAAGAGAACAGGGTGTTGAGGTAAATGTCTGCTTCGGGACGGGATGCTTCCTTAAAGGCGCTCAAAAGCTCTTGAGGGATATTCTTGAGCATATAGGCACGAATAACCTTAAGGACAAGGTCAACGTAAGCGCTTCATTCTGTTTCGAGACGTGTGAAAAAGGTCCGGTCATCAGGGTTGGCGAGACGGTTATTGAGGGGTGCACCCTGGAGAAGGCCGCACAGGCAATCCAGCGGGAAGCGGAGAAGACAGGCGACGGTATGCAGTACGAGA
>CAYMTB010000019.1:1519-21417 GCA_964393225.1 uncultured Syntrophorhabdaceae bacterium | reverse complement strand
TCCGGTTGAGTTAGTTCAGTGAGGAAGTAAGTTGAGTAAGGGAAACCCACTTAACGGAATTAACAGGTCCATAGAGATCCGGTTGAGTTAGTTCAGTGAGGAAGTAAGTTGAGTAAGGGAAACCCACTTAACCACTCAACCCACTCAACGGAATTAACCAGTTATTAATAAGGTTCGACGGGAGGTTTTTGTAGATGTATAATTCGTTGACGCGCCAGATTGTTTTTACCCTCACGGCACGATGCAGAGACTGCTACCGGTGCCTGAGGAGCTGCCCTGTCAAGGCGATACGGATGGAACGGGGCCAGGCATATGTGGACGAAAAAAGGTGCATTGCCTGCGGAACATGCATAAGAGAATGTCCGCAGCAGGCAAAATCCTTCCGTCATGATATTGATATTGCCCAGAAACTCATCGATGGCGGGTATATGGTTGCGGTAAGCATTGCCCCGTCATTCTCGGCTGTCTTCAACAAATGGCAGAGGTCCCGTCTTGCTTCAGCGCTCCGTGCCCTCGGTTTCCGTTATGTGGGACAGACCTCTTCCGGTGCTTATCAGGTGTCTGCTCATGCGGCAAGACTTGTCCGGCAGGATGGGTCAAAGCCGTTTATCGGGACCGCCTGCCCGGCGCTGGTCAACTATATTGAAAAATACGAGCCTCAACTGGTCGGGAACCTTATCCCTATTGTTTCCCCTATGGTAGCCCACGCAAGGATGCTCAAGGAAAAGTTCGGAACAGAGGCAAAGGTGATCTTTATTGGTCCCTGTGTGGCGAAAAAGTCAGAACTTCTTAGGCCCGAGAATGACGGGGTGATCGACTGCGTTCTAACATTCAGGGAGCTGCTGATGTGGTTCAACCAGAAGGGTATTGACCTTTCAACATGCGAAGAGAGTAATTTTGATGAAAAACCCGTTCACCTTGCCCAACTTTATCCCTTGCCCGGCGGCATGATCAAGACCGCGGGCATGGAGGACGATGGATTCAATCTCAAGCTTATCAGGGTGGACGGCATAGCAAATGTAAGGTCACTTTTAAGCAGTCTCCCTGAAGATTCATCATATGCCCTGATTGAACCTTTCTTCTGCAGCCAGGGCTGCATCAATGGACCCGGGATCGGCATAGAAAAGAACCTTTTTGAAAAGCGGAAGGATATACTGGAATATGATATGGAAACTGCCGCTATTCATACGGTTCCCGATATTGAAGAAGAAGCCCTTTTTCGCGCAGAGTATCGCGGGGAATCCGGTCTTTTCAGGGAAATACCGGAAGAGGAAATCCAGAAAATCCTTGAACGGACAGGGAAATCAGATCCGCAGCAGCAGCTGAACTGCGGCGCCTGCGGGTATGACAGTTGCCGGCAGAAGGCTATCGCTGTTGCCATGAACATGGCAGAGCCCGAGATGTGCATTCCATACATGAGAAGGATCGCGGAACGAAGGACTGACCAGATTTTCAGCACCACGCCGAACGGCATACTGATTCTTGACGGGGAGCTAAACATCCTTGCCGTCAACCCGGCCTTCAAGAAGTTCTTTTACTGTTCCGATGCGGTGCTGGGCAAGCATGTTTCATACCTCATGGATCCCGCTCCCTTTGAAAAGCTTATAACCGGCGCTGCGGAGAACTTCGATATAATCGTGACCCACAAACATTATAACCTCATGTGCAGGGAACTCCTCTATATCCTGAAGCAGGAGATGCAGATTGTCGGAATTTTCATTAATATAACGAGCCAGCAGGAAAATGAGGATAAACTGAAAGAGATCAAATCGCAGACCATACAGCAGGCTAACCAGCTCCTTGAGCATCAGATAAAAATGGCGCAGAATATTGCCCAGTTTCTTGGTGAGAGCACTGCAAGGGGCGAAGAGCTGGTAAGGAAACTGATGAGTTTAACAGAGGGCGATGAAACCTGATATTGACGAACCCAGAAAGTATATCGAAATAGTTTATGCCCAGAAGGCAAAACGTGCAGGCAGGGTATGCGGTGACTATATCCTTATCGACCGCAACCCGGAGGCAACCACAGTTATCCTGGCCGACGGTATAGGCACAGGCATCAAGGCGAGCGTAGCATCTGTCATGTGCGCGTCCCGGCTGATGGAACTTTTACGCCTGGGCTTTACGCTCAGAGAGGCGTGCAAAAAAATCGTTGATACCATGCATGAGGCGCGGACATCTGATATCCCCTTTTCAGCCTTCTCTGTTTGCAGGATTCTAAGCAGCGGTCATGCAACGATTATCTCATATGAAATACCCTCTCCAATCCTTGTAAGCAGACGCTTTGCAACATACCTTCCCCAGCAGCGTTTTCTTTCCATGGGTCTCGAAATGATCGCCGAAGTCAACTGTATGCTTGATTGCGATGATGGAATCATATTGACAAGCGACGGGGTCAGTCAGGCGGGAATGGGCCGTCAGTACGGCATGGGTTGGGGTGTTCAGGCCGCTTCCTATTTCATGGATGGTTTGCTGGCCCAGGGGGTAAACGTCAGAGATGTGCCCGAGAGAATCCTTGCAAAAGTGAAGGAGATTTCCGGGAAGACTTACGGAGATGATACAACGTGTCTCCTCCTTCTTTGCAGGGAAGCAAGAATCCTCAATGTCCTTACCGGACCGCCTGCCAGGAAGACTGCTGATGAAAAGGTTGTAAATGGATTTATGGAAGCGGATGGCGCCAGGATCGTCTGCGGTTCCACCACTGTAGAGATGGTTGCAAGGGTCCGCAAGATACCCGTTATGATAAAGGAGATCTCAGATTCTTACCACAAGCCGCCTTCCTACGAGCTTGCAGGAATCGACTATGCAACGGAAGGGGCTATTACACTGAATCAGGTTTATAATATCGTCGATGAAAACCCAGAAAAATTCGAACAGGGTTCCTCTGTTTCTGATCTTTGTAGGCTATTTTATGCTTCAGACACGATCAACTTTACTGTTGGAACCGCTACCAACAGGGCGCATGAGAGTATCGTATTCCGGCAGATGGGGGTGTTTCCAAGGGAGATTGTTGTAAAACTTCTCGCCGAAAAGCTCCGGAAAATGGGGAAACTCGTAAGCTTTGAATATGTTTGACAGGCTTGCCAGATATTAACGGCCTGTTGCCCAAATACAGTATTTGCAGGAACACTGTTTCGCTCCCTGCTTCGCTGTGCTTTTTACCGCACCCGCACGCGGGTACCCGAGGCTCAAATTTTACTCAATTTCGCAAACTCGTCCCATAATGCCGGGACTCAAACATGCGAATTGCCCTCCGGGACGTTCATTCTCGCCGAGTGGGTACCCAAAAATGCTCGAAGGCGCGACTCGCGAAAAGTTCTTCCTGCTTTTATAGAAATGGTTGATTAAAAAGTTGTTTGGGCAACAGGCCGTTAATCCCGTATTTTCCATTAGGATTAGCACCTTTGTCGGGCTATTCTCCAAAAACACGCTCATTACGCCCTTTAGTGCCGGATTATGGATTAGGGATTATATTAATCCTTACCCTTTAATCCTTAATCCCGATGTTCCTCGCCTCACGACGGTTTGCTCAGGAAGACCCGACACCATGCTCTAATGATTTATCTGGGATAAATCCCCGCTGGATAGAATTCGTTGATCAGCGCTTCAAGCTGTGTTTTTTTACCCCTTGACATACGAGGGGGTTTTATAGTTTATTAATTGTCATATTCCCCGGTAGCTCAATCGGCAGTAGCGTCTGGCTGTTAACCAGTAGGTTGCAGGTTCGAGTCCTGCCCGGGGAGCTTATTATAAGGTAATTATTTCAAGGGGGTTAGAGTTTTCTGACCCCCTGTTTTTGTGTCACCAGCTTGTTTTGTAATTCACCGGAAACAGACTTATTTGAAGTGGTTAAGGTTCACCATTATGAGTCCGCTGATTGCGGGAGAACCGGCTTGATATCGACCACCGGTGTCCCATCGATCGCTTCCAGAGGTCTTACTTTTATTCTATTCCCAGTGATTTCCAGAACCGTAACCCGATGCAGGCCAAGCGGGTTCGGCCTATCGGCAGATCGTGTAGAAAAGACTCCAGTTATGGGCTTGCTTCTGTCCCCGCGGGGGTGTAACTTCAATATGTCACGATGAGCCTTATGAAACCATGTGATTAAGATAATTTCGCTGCCTGCTGCAATGCCTTCAAGACCTTCTGCAACTCCCGAATTCACTTGGATCCACGCATCGGGTGCCCCTTCGTTTCCCTGTTTGGGTGCTGCTTCACGGCTTGCAAGTTCGGAATGTATGATACCAATCGGCCTGATGTTGTAAATGATTTCGTTTATGTCTCCTCCTCTTTGTGAACTGCTACGACTTGCTTCAAGATCCAACTGACTGACTAAAAAATGGTATCACATTTCCACTGAATTGTCTGCTAAGCAGCGTCAGGTTTTTTGCAAACTCGGTAGAAGAAGAGAGGGCATGACAGACTCATGCATCGGCGCATTGATCGGTTTTTCTTTCACGGGGATTATAATAAAGGCAGTAAATAGTGAAAGGCAGGAAAAGCAGAAGTTTAGAAGGTTATATGTGAGATTTGAATCCTTGAAAACGTTTATATTTCGGTGCTTGACACATTAATCGATTTTGGTTTATTGTTTTTCGGTTCATGAGTAATGTATGTCATTTATGCGATGATGTGTACAGGGGGATAAAATGCAAATCTTCAGAGTAAAATGTGGTCTTGCACTGGTAAGTATCTTGGTTTTGCTCACTATTGTCACGGGACCTGTCCATAGCGCTGAACCGGCGGCTTCCGGGAAGGTGATGGTCTATACATCAATCTATCTTCATATCATTGAACAGCTTAAACCGGTGCTGAAGGAAAAAATGCCGGGAATTGATGTTCAGTGGTTCTACGGGGGTTCTGAAAAGGTTATCGCCAAGCTTACCGCCGAGTTTGAGCAGGGCAATACTATGGCGGACGTGATTATGCTCGCTGATCCTGCCTATTATAATACCCTCAAGCGTGATAACCGGTTGCTTCAGTATAAGTCGCCCAACCTGAAATTCGTTTACCCCGGATGGGTCGACAAGGACTCATATTATTCGGGAGTGCGGATTAATTTAATGGGTATTGCCTATAACAAGAATCTTGTTGCCCCGAAAGACCTGCCGAAAACCTGGTGGGACCTTGCTGATCCAAAATGGAAAAACAAAGTCGGTATGCCGAGTCCTCTTTTATCCGGCACGGCTTTTGTTTCTGTGTCCGGGCTTGCAAAATCCCCAAAGCATGGCTGGCAGTTCTTTG
Organism: uncultured Syntrophorhabdaceae bacterium; assembly: GCA_964393225.1. Taxonomy (GTDB): domain Bacteria; phylum Desulfobacterota; class Syntrophorhabdia; order Syntrophorhabdales; family Syntrophorhabdaceae; genus MWEV01. The sequence continues at coordinate 16,173 of CAYMTB010000019.1, read as the reverse complement.
AAAAACTGAGAAAAAACAATATTTCCTGTGAGCCTGGAAATGGTGCTGTGGAAACGAAGCTCTTAAGCGGACAGCTTGCCGTGGGGATGCTCCTGGAGGAGAATGTGCTTAAGGCAATCAGCGAAGGGAAGCCGCTCGGTTTTGTCTACCCTTCTGACGGGCCTATCGTTATACCCGCATCGATCGCCATTATGAAAACGACAAAGAATCCCGCTGCTGCCAAGGTTGTTTATGACTTCTTCCTTTCCAAAGAGGGGCAGCAGGCGATCCTTAATGGCTGGATGCCGTCAGTGAGACCTGATATGCCGCCGCCGAAAAATGCAGCCATGAAGATCATGGATGTGAACAAGTTCGGTCTTCCCATGGACTGGGAGGCTATCAGCAGGGATCCCGAAAAGGTGAAAGAAAAATTTGATCAGACTGTTTTACGGTAATTGAAACATACAACTATATATTACGATGAGGTTTTCATATCGTATCTTTTCGTGTGACTAACTGGCTGAACTGGCGAAACGTCGTTATTGGAAGTACACTTCTCTTCCTGCTTGTCTTTGTTCTCTTTCCGCTCCTTTTTCTCGTCGGGAAAAGCTTTTTCGGTACCGGAGAAGAAGTTACTCTCCAGAATTACATCGCTGTTTTCGGCAAGTCCAGGAACTGGGATGCCGTGGTTACGACGCTTGTTGTATGCGGGTTAACCATGTTTTTCTCCATGATCTTTGCCACGCTCCTTGCATGGCTGGTGGTGAGAAGTGACCTGCCTTTCAAGAGACAGTTCAGGTCTCTCTTCTTCCTCCCCTATGTTATACCGCCTTATGTAGGCGCTATTGCCTGGATACTCCTTCTCACGCCGGGAGTAGGCTATATCAATCAATTATTAATCAAGCTTTTTGGATTTGAGGTCCCGGGCCCTTTTAATATCTACACCGCAACAGGCCTTGTCTGGGTTATGACCCTTTTTTATTATCCACTGGCCTTTCTCAATGTTGCCAGCGCCCTTGAACAGATGGATAATTCTCTTGAGGAGGCAGCACGGATCAGTGGAGCAAGGCCATGGAGGGTTTTTAAGGATATCACGCTGCCTCTCGTGTTCCCCAGTTTTTTTGCCGGCGGGCTACTTGTCTTTGCCGCTTCAGCCTCTGCCTTCGGTGTACCTGCCATGATTGGTATGCCGGGCCGGATCTACGTACTTTCCACACAGGTTATGACATACGTTTATATGGGTAGTCCTGCGGGCATGAGGGAAGCAACGGCTCTTTCGACGGTACTTATGGTCATTGCGGTGGTAACCATGCTGATCGGAAGCTGGCTTCTCAGTAAGAGGAACTATACGACTGTAGGGGGGAAGAGCTCGCGTGTGGCCGTCATTTTACTTGGCCGGATGAAGCCCTTCGCATTAGCGCTGGCAGCCCTTCTCGCTTTCATGCTTGTCATTCTCCCTGTCGGTGCTATCGTTATAACGTCATTCGTAAAGATCTTCGGCCAGCCCATGGCAAAGGAAAATCTGTCACTTGAGCATTACAAATATATTCTTACGTTCAATATGGCCCGTGAGGCCTTTTTCAACAGCTTGTTCATGGCTGTTACGGCTGCGTCTGTCGCACTTATCCTTGCAAGTCTTATTGCCTATTTTCGCATAAAGATGCGAAACAAGCTCGGGTATATCTCTGATCTCGTATCAACGGTTCCTTATGCAACCCCCGGAACGGTCATCGCGCTTGCTTTGATTATTGCCTTTTCAGGGAAGTTCGGACTTAATCTTTATAATACCTTTGCCATTCTCATCATTGCTTATCTTGTGAAGTACCTTGCCTTTGCCGTGAGAACAATCAGCGGATCGCTGGAGCAGGTCGATCTTTCCCTCGAGGAGGCTGCACAGATTTCCGGGGCGGGTTGGGTGCGAAGCTTTAAAGACATTGTGCTGCCCCTGGTACGACCGGGGTTGATTGCCGCCTGGTTTCTTGTGTTTATGGCATCTTTCCATGAGCTGACCATGACTTTGCTGCTCTATGGGCCGAAAACGATAAACCTTGGGGTTATCCTCTTTGAGATGCAGACCTACTCAAATCAGCAGGCAGCATCGGTGCTTTCTGTCCTGATTCTTATTATTGTGCTGGGTTGCAATTTTGTCGTCAATAAAATAACAAAAGGGAAAATCGGTGTTTAGGGGAATCCAATGGCAGACGTAAGACTTGAAAATGTGTCCAAGCGCTACGGTAAAGTAGATGCCGTTTCAGCATTTACTGAACTTATTAAAGATGGTGATTTTGTATCGCTGCTTGGTCCGTCCGGATGTGGAAAAACGACAACACTCCGCATCATAGCCGGATTTGAAAAGGCAACAACAGGAAAGGTATTCATAGGAAACGAGCTCGTGAGCTGTTCCGAAACGAACTTCTACCTTCCGCCTGAGAAGAGGAAAATCGGGATGGTTTTCCAGTCCTACGCAGTCTGGCCGCATATGAATGTATTCGATAACGTTGCCTATCCGTTAAAGATTCGGGGCCTGCCGAAAAAGGTGATCCGCGAAAAGGTAGAACGTGTCCTCGATCTTGTACATATGGGTGGTCTCGACAGAAGGCTGCCGAATCAGCTTTCGGGAGGTCAGCAGCAGAGGGTAGCCCTGGCGAGGGCACTTGTTGCGGAGCCGGCGCTTTTGCTTCTTGATGAGCCTCTCTCCAACCTTGATGCAAAACTGAGGGAGAGCATGAGATTCGAGATCAAGGACGTACAGCGGCGCTTCAAAATAACCGTTGTTTATGTTACTCATGACCAGGCAGAGGCAATGGTCATGTCCGACCGGATCATCGTCATGGACAAGGGCATAGTACAGCAAACAGATGTTCCAAGGGCAATTTACGAACGTCCTGCGAACAGGTTCGTCGCCGATTTCATCGGCCTTATCAATTTTATCGATTGCTCCGTTCTTTCACAGGAAGAAAAGACCTGTACTGTGGAACTCAAGGGTGTAGAAGACTCACCAAAATTAGAAGCCCGGCTGTATTCGGATATTGGTTCCGCTGAACGAACGCTCCTGGCAGTGCGACCGGAAAATATCGGTATTTCGCTCGATCCCGTACCCGGCGGAATCAAGGGCAAAGTGGTCAGAAAGGTCTACCTCGGTAACGAGGTGGATTATCAGGTTCTAATGGGTGCCATCGAAGTAAGGGTCACTGCTGATCCTGCAGTTGATGATTTCCCTGAAGGCGCCGACGTGTGGCTTATCTTCAAGCGGGTTTTTACCATTGCCGGATAATGAGATGCTGTATGCCCCCTCTTGGTTCTGTAGGTTGCTGGGAAGGTGTCGGACCATCCCTCTCAAACACGCTCATTCCACTCCAGCGGCTTCAATCGCTCGCGTTCGGCTTCGGAACTTTTGCTTAAAAGCAAAAGACCAAGCTTCCTTGCCTCACGACGGTTTGCTCCGGGATACCCTACGCCTTCCCAGCGACATATTCGGGATTAAGTGATTATATAAATAGGGGATTAAGTAATTAACTACTTCTTATCCCCGAGCCATCCAATCTGCTTCGATCTTCAATCACTTAATCACTCAATTACTAATGAACTGCGCTATATCTTCCCCCATCCAGAAGATGAGGTCGGCGATATTTGTGCGGGAGCGGACGAAAGGAGAAAAGCGGACAGCCCAGATGTACTCCTTCTGCGTGGTTGAGGGCAAGGTTTCCCTGGATGACATCGGCAGACCAGCCTGTTTCATAAGCGGCACTATATCAGAGGTGCGCAGCGTAACTCTTGTCAGGTTCTTCTTTATTTCAGGCCATTCTTTGATGAATCTGTCTTTCCTGCCTGTCTCCAGCTCTTGCAGCCAGCGTTTCGACTTCTTCTCGTATTCTCCGATAAATTCCTGCCGGGCATTTTCAATCTTTTCCCGGAAAAAGGGCAGGGGGGCCGCTTCAATTAAATCGTTGAGGATCTTCAAGCCGTTCCCCACGGGATCTGAAAGCCATCCTGATGGTTCAATAGATTTTTTTTCCAGCAGCCAGTCGATAGCCCGCGCGCTTGTCAGACAGCCGAGGGCAACCTGCTCACCATGGAAAACGAGTTCTCTCCCGGAAGTGAGTCTCAGGAAATCCAGACCGTGGCTGATTACATGTTCAAAGCCTGACAGAGGGGTTGTCTCGCCGCTTACGGACATGGCGATTCCTGCCATGGCAAGGGATGCGGAGACGCACTGAATCGTTTCCGGAGGAAGGGGGTATCGGAGAAATCCTGAAGCATTCTCTTTGATTCCATCAGCAAAGGGCTCCATGAGCCGGAAGGCACATTCATCATAACGGTCCATCACCCCGAGGCATTTTCCGAGATACCAGTCCCCGTATGCGACAAAACGGGCGAGAAGATCGCCATAGCCGGCACGGGACATGCGTAACGGGGCGCATTCAAGGATTGATTTTACCCAGAAGGTGGCCGCTATCTCACGCGAAACCTGAGTGCGTTTCGCGCCATGAAAGTCAATAATAGAGAAGGCTGACGTGAAAGCAGTTACGGTAAGCGCTGTGGGTACCGAGATAACGGGCGTGGTAATCCCCTCGAGGAATACGGCATGTTTTACTACATCGGTGATGCTTCCGGAGCCGAGGATTATGTAATAACCGGATGTACGGGAGCGAACAATGTCACGTGTTTTCTCGACGATGTCGTGAGAGGCATGAAGTTCTGCCGGTGCCATCCCTAATAGTTCAGATAGAACAATCCAGTCAATGGAGAGTCCGGTTGAACACAGAGTTTCACGGAAAACCTCATCAACGTCAGCCTCTCCTCCTTCTGTGCATTTCTTTGATACGCCATCAACGAAAACGGTGAGAGATATGTCGGCGCGCCGGCCTGATTTGATAAAATACTCTAACTGACCGATGAATTCACTCAGGCCATCCGCATAATACTGCTCAGGTACTACCTGTGACTTTTCCGGATCTGACATGATATTTTCTGCAGCGAGCGTTTTCTGTAGTTTTATTATCCAGGGGTTCATGGTGTCGATTACTTTTTATGTTGTAGCCGCGCTGCTGTTGGCCGCATTCCTTGTGATTTTACAGGTCAAGTCTGTCAGATCACAGTCATAAGAGCATGGTTCGATGTGGATTACAACGTCGATAGTGTCAATGTTATTCTCCAATTCATGCTCGATTTCGCTTGCCAGTTTATGGGACTCATCGATGTTTGCCTTTCTGCAGATTTTTAAATGGAAATCCACATATTTTTTGTTGCCGGCAAACCTGCTTCTGAACTTATGGTATCCGGCGTAGGGATAAGGGGTTTTTACAATAATGCTTTCAATCTCTTTTTCAACAGGTTCAGGGATTCTTGTATCCATAAGCCCGAGAAAACCTGTCTTTAATATCTTAATTGCAGAAAAGATGATGATGAAACCGGTGATAATGGCAAAAAGATAATCGAAGTAGGTTATGTTTGTATAATAGGTAATTATAATCGCTGCTATAGCGGCTGAGTTTGAATAAAGGTCACTTGTGTAATGGAGGGCGTCCGCCTTCAAAGGGTTTGACCCTGTCCTGTTACCGATCCTTCTCAAGACCGTTGAGATGACTGCGCTGAAGGCAAGCGAAAGTATCATTACCCCGAGATCGAAAACTGAATAGGCAATGACTTCTTTGCGGAGAAATTTCTCTGCTACGTTATGAAATATTGTGACGCCTGAAAAAATTATAACAAATGACTGGATGACTGCGGCGATATCTGCAGCCTTTCCGTGACCATACTGGTGATCGATATCAGCAGGTTTTGCAGCCTTTTTTATGGCAAAGAAATTAATGCCGGACATGAAGACGTCAAGGAGGCTGTCGAGACCGGAAGCCGCAACCGCCATGGAACCGGATATTAATCCTACTGCAAATTTACTCAGAGCGAGGATAGCAGCTGATATAATTGCAAATAACGAGGCTTTTTGTTGTATGTCCATGATAAACCGTTAAGCAACTAATATAAATCCATTCATATGGACAATACAACAATTTATTGGCAGAATTTATTGGCAGATAAAGTGCTTGCTGTATTTGGGGCAGCGCGATCTCTGCTTAGTCCTGCTTCTTTTGTTACGGCACTACCTTTGATTTTTTGACTATTTATTTGTAATCTGTAATTTAGAAATTGGTAATTGGTTATTGCTTTTACTTTCCTATACAGAACCGCTCGAAGATGTCGTGGAGGATGTCGTCAGGGCAGGTTTCTCCTGTTATTTCGCCGAGGCGAAAAAGTGACTGGTGGAGTTCGAAGGCAGTTATTTCCAGCGGCCCATTGGTTTTTATGACACTGATCGCCCCTTCCAGCCCATCCAATGACCTTTTCAGGGCATTTCTGTGCCGTTCATTCGTAATGAAGACACTGCTGCCTTTCATCCCTTTTTCCATTAATGTTTCATGTATTACATGTTTCAACTGTTCAAGCCCTGTGCCTTTCAATGCCGAAATCTCAAGCCATTGCAAGCCCTTTGAATGCAACACGGCTGTATCGATAATCCCCGGCAGGTCAGTTTTGTTCAGCACGGCAATTTTCCGTTTTGTGGCAATGTGCTTATAGATTTCCTCATCTTCACCTGTGTATTGAGCGGAACTGTCCAGAACCCATATGATAATGTCTGCCCTGGGGATTTTCTGTTTTACCTTCTCAATTCCGGCCTTCTCCACCACATCCAGCGGCGTCCGCAGGCCTGCCGTATCAACGACCTTAATCTTTACTCCATTAATATGTATTATGTCTTCGATAAGGTCGCGTGTTGTTCCGGGGATAGGTGTAACGATTGCCCTCTCTTTGAGCAGCAGCGCATTCAAAAGACTCGATTTGCCTACATTCGGCTTGCCGAGAATGAGCGCCTCAAAACCCTGCTTAATGGCTTTACCTCCATAATATGAATTGAGCAGTTTTTTAATATCCAGCCTTGTTTGCTTCAGCGTTGAGAATATCCCTTCTTCATCAACGTCTATTTCTTCTTCGGGGAAATCAATGAGGGCTTCTATCTCTGTGAGGGACCTTTTTATATTTTCTTTAATGCCGGCAATCTTTCCCGATAGCGACCCGCTCAGATGCTCTATGGCATTATGTAATTCTTCATCGGTCTCGCTCTGGATAATATCGAGTACGGATTCTGCCTGGAGAAGGTCGATCCTTCCATTCAGGAAGGCCCTTTTTGTAAACTCACCGGGGTCGGCGAGGCGCGCGCCATGCTCCATCATCAAAGTAAGGATATTCTTCTGTGTGGCATATCCGCCATGGGAATAGACCTCTGCCACATCCTCTTTTGTATAGGTGTCCGGCGCCTTCATGAAGACGGCAAAGACTTCATCGATAATTTTGCTATTCTCAGTGTTTACGATATGCCCGAGATAGAGCGTGCGGGGAAGGAATTCCTCTTGTTTCTTTTTTGGGACAAATATTGTTTTTAATATCGAATGGGCGACCGGCCCACTCATCCTTATTATGCCAATACCCCCTTCACCGGGGGGAGTTGATATGGCACATATGGTATCAGCGGTTTCCATTCACAAATTTGCGATTTCCATCCGCAATCTTGTTTGGTGAAATAACCACCCTCTTTACATGTCCTTCGCCTTCACTCTTCGTGTTTATGTTTTTATTGTGTTTGAAGAGCGTGTGAATAACCCTTCTCTCATAAGGATTCAGGGAATCAGTCTTTAGAGGCCTTCCGGTCCTTTTTACTCTATCGGCCAGCCTTTTTGCCATAACTGTAAGGACCTTTTTCCTTTTTTCCCTGTATCCATTAATGTCTATGAGCAGTTTGAGTCCCTGTTTGTATCTTTTTGTAATAGCAAGCCGCAGGACATACTGGAGTGCCTCCAGGGCTTCTCCATCCTTTCCAATAAGGATATCGCCATGATCGGATTGAACGAGAAACATGAGTCTGTCGTTTGTCTTCGTGACTCTCACACTGAAGGATAAACCGACAAACTTCGACAGTTCTTCCAGAAATTTCTTTCCGTATTCTTCAGGCTCCTGTGTTTCTTCGAGTTTTTCAGGTTCTTCCGGTATATCGGCTACCCTTAAACGAGCTGTAATTCTTACTTTTTTGCTGCCGAGCAGACCGAGAATCCCTTTTGTGTCAACCTCTTTTACGTCTATGTCGAGATCTTTTTCTTCGGCATTCAGTTCAAGTGTAGCCTTTCTTATTGCCTCTTCATACGTTTTGCCTTCAACTTCTATATAATCCATGATGCCCCCTCAAGAGACTTTTTTGTTAATGTAATATTGCTGTCCTATGGAAATGACGTTGTTTACGAGCCAGTAAAGCACGAGGCCTGCCGGAAAACCCCAGAAGAGAAAGGTAAAGAAAATGGGCATGAATAACATCATCTTTTCCTGCATGGGGTCTGCACTGGTGGGCGTCATCTTCTGTTGAATCATCTGGGTAATGCCCATTACGAGGGGTAGGATCCTTATCGGTATCGTATACCCCATTACGGCAAAGGAGAACAGATCTTCAGGCGCCGAAAGGTCGTTAATCCAGAACATGAACGGCGCATGTCTCAACTCGATTGCCCCTGAAAGCGCCTTATAGAGCGCGAAGAAAACAGGTATCTGTATAATCATCGGCAGACATCCACCCATGGGATTGACGCCCTTCTGTTTATACATTGCCATCATTTCCTGGTTTACTTTCTGTTTATCGTCTTTATATTTTTCCCTTAGTTTTGCGATCAGTGGCTGCAGTTTCTGCATCTCTTTCATTGATTTGTAGCTCTTTACACTGAGAGGATAGAAGATAATCTTTATGAGAATTGTAAGGAGAATAATATCAATGCCATAGTTGTGAGTGACTTTATTGGAGAGATTAAGTCCCATAATAAGAGGTTTTGCGATGATATCAAACCACCCGAAGTCGACAATCTTTTCTGCTTTCACGTTCAGGCTTGCCAGGGTATCCGATTTTTTTGGCCCGAAATAGAGTTTTGCCGAGAGGGTGGGCTTATCCATAGATATCCTGAGGATGGGTATACTGGTTTCCACCTTGGGATCCGCCTTGAAGATGGTAAGGGGAAATGCTGAATCTTCTTTTGGAATGTAGATGAAGGCAAAGAAGCCGTCATCAAGCCCTGCGTATTTTAAATTGTTGATTTCGATATTTTTTTCTATCTTTTCTATTTGCTCGAATTTTTTACCATTAAAGTAGAAAGGACCTTTAAATGTATAGGTCGATTCATTTTTGCCGGTTACCATAACGAAATCTAACGACGTTTTGTCCTTTTCCGATGATTCTACCTCAATATTCATGTCGATTGTGTACGTATCGGGGTAGAATGTATACATCTTTTTGATCTTTGTGCCGTTTGTTAATGTTCCGGTAAGGGTAATGCTTCCCTCTTTGTCGGTTACAGTGAGGCTGCCCTTGTCGGGTTTGAATGTGGTGCTGTCGTCCACAATTTCGTTATTAATTGTTTTAAACACTTTAGGGAGAAAGATGTAGGGCTTTATATCCTCAACCATCTCTTTGTCTTTGTTATCATTCACTGTTTCTTTGTATTTTTTTAGCTTTACGCTTTTGATGCCGCCCCCGAAATCAAGAAGTGTAACCGTCAGGAGGGGGGTTTCTACTACCACGTCTTTCATTTCTTTTGATGGTTTTGCTTCCGGTTTTGCGATTACATCGCCTTTTTTCTGTTTAAGGGCGGTATCGTTCTTTTCTTCCTTAGCTTGAGGCTGAACCTTTGCCTGTGTTTGATCTTTTGTCTGAACCTGCCCTGTCGTCTGTTTCGGTTCTTCCGATTGCTGCGGCTTCGGTGCAAAGTATGTCTGGAAGACAAATAATATGACAACGGTTAAAACCAGGGCTATAATTGTGCGTTTTTCCATTCGAATCCTCCGCTATGTTACCGGGTCGTATCCGCCCGGATGCAAGGGGTTACATTTTAAAAGCCTTTTCAGACCGTGTAGTGTACCCTTAAAGACACCTTTTTTTTCAATGGATTCCTTCATGTAGCATGAACAGGTGGGGTGAAACCGGCATTCAGTGGGAACGAATGGAGATATGCATATCCTGTAAAGGTCTATTAAAAAGATAACAATTTTTTTCATTAATGGATGTTTCCGTTCAGCAGGCTCTGCAATTCCGTCTTTGTGCCTTCCCATACAAGTTTTGGCGGCAGTGTTTTTATTCTTATAAGATGGTTGCAGCCTTCTTTGAACAGGTGTTTGTTTAACCTGAAAAACTCTTTTGCAAGACGTCTCATCTTATTCCTGACAACCGCCCCCCCTGCTGCTTTCCGTATGCTCACTCCTATTCTTTTAATACCGATTTTATTCTCATGTAACAGGAGGATAAAATGCTCTGTTTCTCTGCGTTTTGTCCATTTTATACCCCGAAAGTCCTTTTTATTCAATCTTTCTTTTTTGGGGAGAGTGAATTCCATGTAGTCCAGTTATTAGTGACCATTTATCAGTGATTCATAAACTGAATTTTGTATTTGTACGGTTTGTTTGAATAGAAATCACTTATTACGGACTAAACAGACAGTTGTTTTCTTCCTTTAGCCCTTCTTCTCCTGATTACGTCTCTTCCGGATGCGGTTCTCATTCTCACAAGAAAGCCATGTGTTCTTTTCCTGCTCTTATTGTGAGGCTGGTAAGTCCTTTTCATTCTTTCACCTCTAAGTTATTTCTAAGTTATTAATTAAACATAAAAGGCTGCAAGTGTCAATAACTACTACAGGGGCGCAAGCCGCTCAAGCCGCTCAAGCAGTTCAAACAGCTCGAACCGTTCAAGCGTTTAACTGCTACCCTTTTAAATCCTTGATTTTTGAAATAAACCCATGTAAAATTCACCATATTTTAATCGATTCTTATATCCTCAAAAGGAGTTTACATGAAAAAGTATGAGCCCGATGCTATTAGAAATGTTGGTATATTTTCACATGGAAGAGAAGGCAAGACATCTATTGTCGAGGCTATGCTTTTTCTCTCAGGAGAGAACACCAGACTCGGAAGGGTCGATGATGGTACCTCCCTGATGGACTATGAGCCTGAAGAGGTCGAAAGAAAGATAACCATCTCCTCATCGCTTGCATGTTTTGAGTGGGATAAAAACAAGATCAATTTTATTGATACCCCCGGTGATGACAATTTTATATCAGACGCCAAATTGTGTATGCGTGTTGTTGATGGTGCGGTAATAGTAATAAGCGCTATTTCAGGTGTGAAGGTTGGAACCGAAAAGGTATGGCAGTACGCAAATGAACTTTCAATACCTTCCTGTATTTTTATCAATAAGCTTGACAGGGAGAGGGCTGATTTTGAAAGGACGGTTGCGGATGTCCAGAAGAATTTTACGGATGTAAATCCTTTGGTTGTACAGTTGCCGATGGGAAAGGAAGAAGCCTTCAAGGGAGTGATAGATCTCCTTTCAATGAAGGCGTATATATATAAGGATGATGCCTCCGGCAGCTTTGAGCGTGTTGGTATACCGGCAGAATTTGAAGGTGAAGCAAATAAATACAGGGAAAAACTCGTTGAAACTGCCGTTGAAATGAATGACGAGGTAATGGAGCGTTATCTTAACGGCGATGAAGTAAAGGATGAAGAGATTGAGAAATGTCTGAAAGACGGCATATGGACAAGGCGTATCGTTCCGATCATGTGCGGGTCGGCGGCAAAAAATATCGGTATCAATATGCTGCTGGATAACATCGTTAAACATTTTCCGCCATCAACATATAAAGATGAAGTTGAAGGGATAGACCCCAAGACGGGAAACGGGATAAAGCGAAAAATGAAATCCGATGCACCCTTCAGCGCGTTTATATTCAAAACAATTACAGACCCCTTTGCGGGAAAATTGACACTCTTCAGGGTTTATTCCGGTGAGATCCATCCTGACATGACAGTCCTGAATGTCACGAAGGATGAAAAAGAGAGGATAGGACAGATTTTTTCTCTTGTCGGCAAAAAGCAGAAACAGGCAGGCTTTGCTTCGGCCGGAGACATTGCAGTTTTAGCAAAACTGAAAGAGGCGGGAACGGGCGACACGCTGTGCGATGAGAAAGCCCCCATTAAATATAAAGAGGTATCCATGTCACCCCCTGTTATCTCTTTTTCTCTGCAGCCCAAGGCAAAAGGCGATGAAGACAAGCTGAATACGTCTCTTGCACGGCTTATGGAGGAAGATCAAACGATAAAATATACGAGGGATGAACAGACAAAGGAATTCATCCTGTCCGGAATGGGCCAGGTCCACATTGAAATTGTGGTTGAGAGAATGAAAAGGAAATTCGGCGTGGAAGTGGATTTGAAAGAGCCCAAGGTTCCCTACAAGGAAACGATCAAGGGGACTACGAAGGTACAGGGAAAATATAAAAAACAATCCGGCGGTAAGGGACAATACGGAGATACATGGCTCGAAATAGGCCCTCTGCCGAGAGGGGCTGGATTTGAATTTGTTGATAAGGTTGTTGGAGGGGCCATTCCGAGGCAGTACATACCGGCAGTCGAGAAAGGTATCATAGAAGCGATGCCGCAGGGTATCCTTGCCGGTTACCCCGCGACTGATTTCAGGGTTATCCTTTATGATGGTTCCTATCATGATGTTGACTCTTCGGAAATGGCTTTCAAGATTGCCGGATCAATGGGCTTCAAGAAAGGCATGGAGCTGTGCAACCCGACACTCCTCGAACCTATCATGAAGATTGAAGTCATTGTGCCTGATGAGTTCATGGGTGATATCATGGGCGATATGAATTCCCGGAGGGGTAAAATTATTGGCGTTGAAGCAAGAGGGGCTAACCAGGTTGTGAAAGCAGCCGTTCCCATGGCAGAGATATTAAAATATGCCCCTGATCTTCGGTCTATGACAGGCGGAAGAGGGACGTTTACTGTTGAATTTTCCCACTATGAAGAGGTTCCGGCACATATCGCACCAAAGATCGTAGAACAGGCCAAAAAAGAGAAGGAACAGGAGAAGTAATAAAACCGAAGATAGGAAGTTAGGAAGATAGGAATTTAGGGTTTTGATTTTTTAAATCTTACCTTCTTATCTTCTCACCTTCGCAACTTCTGATTTATATGAAGGCGGTCATCCAGAGAGTCAAAAGCGCATCCGTAGAGGTCAAAGGCAGGATTGTCGGCGACATAGGCCGGGGCCTTATGGTGCTTCTCGGGATCGGCAAAGATGACACTATCCATGATATTCAATGGATGGTCGATAAAATCATAAACCTGAGAATTTTTGAAAATGAAAATGGAAAGCTCGATGAATCTCTTCTGGATATAAAGGGGGAGCTTCTTCTTGTTTCACAGTTTACCCTCTACGGGGATTGTTCAAAAGGGCGGAGGCCATCCTTTACCGATGCCATGGGTGCAGAGGAGGCAAAAAGGCTTTTTGAAATATTTGTCGCGAAGGCAAAAGAGAAAATAGAAAAGGTCGAAACAGGTATTTTTCAAGCCGCCATGGATGTATCCCTTATTAATGAAGGCCCTGTGACATTGATCATCGATTCAAAATAGTAAAATATTCTACGGGAGCACACATACCTTCGCACTTCCGCACTACTTTCCCGACCATTGTAGGGGATTTAGGATCATTGACATTTGTGAAATATAAGGAACTTTATACATAAAAAATGGCCAATTTCAGGGCTTAAAGTGCTGTTTTTATAGCTCTCCGCTCCTTTTCCCTTTCCCATATTTCCGAAACTGCACAACTTCCTATTCTTCGCATTTTCGGCCTTTTCCCTTCAGCCTGTCTTCTCCATGTTATATAAAAGATTCTCTGCGGCTTGAAGAGGTAAACAGTAGCAAAAAAGCCTTGATTTATTGTTGGTTTCAAGCAACAATAATGCAATTATTTATCAGATTTTTAAATCTTTTTCATCAGGGGGCAATGTGAAGAAGAACGGAACATACTTCGTTGTAATTATCCTTTTACTTGCGTGTATACTGCCGGGGTGCGGGAAAGGGCAGAAAGAAGGACAGCAGGCGCCTGTCGTGGAAGTGGTTAATGTGATTCAGAAGGATGTGCCTATTTACTATGAATGGGTGGGTACAACCGATGGTTTTGTTAACGCCACGATTCGTGCGCAGGTTCAGGGGTACCTCATCAAGCAGAATTATACGGAAGGTGATTTTGTCAAGAAAGGGCAGCTCCTTTTTGAGATCGACCCGCGGCTCTTCCAGGCCGCACTGGATCAGGCAAAGGCAAGTCTGGCAGGCGCAGAGGCTCGGTGGACAGCGGCAAAGGCCGATCTCACCCGTGTCAAACCCCTTGCCGCGCAGAATGCGGTAAGCCAGAAGACTTTGGATGACAGTATCGGCACAGAGCAATCATCGGCAGCATCAGTGCTCTCAGCCAAGGCGAATGTTGAAAAAGCCGCCCTGGACCTCAACTTTACGAAGGTTGTTTCTCTCATTGACGGCATTGCCGGCATTGCCAAGACCCAGGTTGGAGACCTTGTGGGCCCTGGCTCAGTAGAGGAGTTGACTACGGTTTCAACGGTAGACCCCATCAAGGTCTACATAAATATGAGCGAGCAGGAATACCTGAAGGCCTCGGAAGTAAAGGATAGAGATGTTGAAAAAATGTCCCTTGAGCTGATCCTTTCTGACGGGAGTATCTATCCTCATCAAGGCAGGTTTTTTCTCGCCGACCGCCAGGTCGATGTAAAAACCGGCACCATCAA
>CAYMTB010000019.1:0-1419 GCA_964393225.1 uncultured Syntrophorhabdaceae bacterium | reverse complement strand
TACCCGTAAATCCGAAACCCTTCGGTGCGGAGGCCAAACCAAAACCGGAAGCACCTGCGAAGGCAGAGAAGAAATCAGCAGACCCATCTAAGAACGAAAAAAGGTAGGCTACAGTGACTAAGTTCTTTATTAACCGTCCTATCGTGGCTATGGTGATCTCAATCCTTATGGTCATCGTGGGTATTGTTGCCATGCTGAGTCTTCCTGTCGCGCAGTTCCCAAGCATTGTTCCTCCTGAAATCCAGGTGCAGACGACCTTTCTCGGCGCGGATGCGCTTACCGTTGAGCAGTCGGTTGCAACACCGCTTGAACAGCAGATCAATGGTGTTGATAATATGCTCTACATGTATTCCATCAATGCCAATAACGGGCAGATGACGCTGCGGGTAGCATTTGATGTGGCAACGGATCCCAATATCGACCAGGTTCTTACACAGATGCGCCAGCAGCAGGCTCAGAGCCAGCTACCGCAGAGTGTCAGGAACTACGGTATTACGAACCCGAAGTCGTTGAGCAGTCCGCTTATGCTCGTTACCCTCTACTCGCCGAAAGGTACATACGATGCAACATTCCTTGCAAATTACGCCTATATCAATATAAACGATCCTCTGTCACGCACCGCAGGTGTCGGTCAGGTGCAGATCTTCGGCGCCGGCCAGTACGCGATGAGGCTCTGGTTAAAACCTGACAAACTCGCCAAACTCCAGATTACAGCACCGGAAATCTGGTCAGCACTCAACGCGCAGAATAAAGTGAATCCCATCGGTCAGGTAGGGGCCGAACCGGTACCGAAGGGCCAGGAGTTTACGTATACCCTGCGGACTCAGGGACGGCTTGTGACAGAAGAGGAATTCGGAGATATTGTAGTTCGAGCCAAGTCTGACGGCTCCATCGTGCGCGTGAAGGATGTTGCCCGAGTTGAACTGGGAGCGCAGATGTATAACATCATCGGCAGAATGAACGGCGCCCCGGCAGCCATTCTCGCAGTATATCAGCTGCCCGGTTCCAATGCCATTGAGGCTGCCAAGGGTGTGAGGAAGATGCTGGAGGAGATGAAGCGGAGATTTCCCCAGGACCTCGACTATCGCGTTTCTCTTGATACCACGCTGGCAGTCACAGAAGGTATCAACGAAATAGTGACCACTCTGTGGGAGGCCGTGCTCCTTGTTATCCTTGTTGTCTTTATCTTCCTGCAGGGATGGAGGGCGACACTCATCCCGCTGGTTGCTGTGCCTGTATCGCTTATCGGCACCTTTGCCGTCTTTCCCCTGCTCGGCTTTTCCATCAACACATTATCACTTTTCGGTCTGGTGCTCGCTATAGGTCTCGTTGTTGACGATGCCATTGTCGTTGTGGAAGCAGTGGAAAAGCATATCGAGGAGGGCATGCCGCCTAAAGAGGCTACAATCAAAGCGATGG
>CAYMTB010000018.1:0-25234 GCA_964393225.1 uncultured Syntrophorhabdaceae bacterium | reverse complement strand
AAGATTCAAAACACTGTTCAAAGAAGAGAGTATAGAACAGAAGTTGCAAAAGGACGTTGCAGAAAGCTATGAGGAGATGCAGGACGTCCAGCTCAGTCAATGTAGCAAGTGCGGCTTGTACAAACACCCGGAGGACTTCCGCAACACCTCCCCGAAAACAGGTACAGGCAAAACCTGTAATGCCTGCAGAAACGAATCAAGCCAGGGCAGACATCGCAACGACGGGGGAAACAGATCGAAAAAAATGGCGCGTGAACAGCCGGTATGTCCAAGCTGCGGCTTACCGATGAAACTCAAACGCGGCGATTACGGACTGTTTTACGGCTGCCCCAGATACCCTATGTGTAGATATACACTCCCAGTTTTTTAAATATGGCCCCAGAAAAGCACTTCCGACTGGAATAAGTATGGCGTGGTTTTTCCACCACCAACTTACGTTATTTCCGAACTTTTCCCACGGTCTATTCCGACCGTGTTCCCGAGATTCGCCACATCGCATATGGCGAATTTAAAGCGTCCGAAAAACGCCACACTCAAAGAGGTGACTATACAAAACTTTGAAGACATAGAAACTTGGCAGAAGGCCAGAGAATTGACCCGAGCGGTCTATGCCTGCTTAAGAGTATCGATCCTGACAAAGGCGGGCGCTGGGAAGTGGTTGAGGCGAGAGGATAAATAGTATGGAGCTAAATGCTTTTCAGCGTTTGCAACAACATCCCCATCGTCCCTGTTTAGATTTCACTTATCACTTTTTGAATGTTCCATTGAAATATCGTTTAATATAATGTATACAATGATTTAAAAACGTATTTTTAACTATACCCTTTGCGTTTTTTCTAAGTTGAATCGCAAAAAAGAGGGGGAATATGACATATTCTTCATACTTGGAACCAAGACGGGAAGCGATCTCTGAAGAAGGGATCGAAGGGATTATAGATTTAGCCAATCTTTATTCAGGCACCGCAAAAAAGATTGAGGCAAATCCGGAAGCATTTTTCGGTCTAACCTTCCCCACCTCTACAATATGCTGAAGGTTCCGAACAGATCAATCTCTGGTTTGCCAAAGGCAAAGAAACATCCGGCAAACTTTTTTTGAAGGCCCGAAAGGAAGTGGCCAATTTCAAGACAATACGGTAAGATATTATGACTTCTAAGAAAGACTTATCAGAACGAGATATCTGTACTCAATATATTCTTCCAGCGTTGGTTAAGGCAGGATGGAATGTTGAAAAACAAATACGTGAAGAAGTCTTTTTCACTGATGGAAGAATATTCGTTAAAGGAAACAAAACTGTTCGCGGTGAAAGAAAGCGGGCGGATTTCATCCTTTATTACAAACCCAATATACCGATAGCTGTTATTGAAGCTAAAGATAATAACCATGCCATCGGGGCGGGTATACAGCAGGCCTTACACTATGCGCAGCTCATCGATATTCCAGTGGCTTTCAGCTCAAACGGTGATGGATTTATTGAACATGATCGATCGGGACTATCCGATACTGTCGAGCGACAGTTATCTTTGGATAGTTTTCCTTCGCCTGAGAACCTTTGGTTAAAGTACAAAAAATACAAGGGTATTGAAACGCCGCAACAAGAAGGTATCGCCTCCTTCGACTATTTCTTTGACGGTTCTGGCAGGAAACCCCGCTATTATCAGCAGATCGCCATTAATCGAACCGTAGAGGCCATCTCAAAAGGTCAGAACCGCATCCTCATCGTCATGGCAACCGGCACAGGTAAAACCTATGCAGCATTTCAGATAATCTATCGTCTTTGGAAGAGTGGAACGAAAAAGCGGATTTTATTTCTTGCAGATCGTAATGCGCTCATTGATCAAACTAAACGGAATGATTTTAAACATTTTAAAGATCGGATGACCGTTATCCGGAAAAAGAAAATTGATAAGGCTTTTGAAATATACCTTGCGCTCTATCAGGGATTGACCAATTATGACGAAGATAAAGACGCTTACAAAGAATTCAGTCCTGATTTCTTTGACTTGATTATTGTTGATGAGTGCCATCGTGGAAGCGCTGCCGCAGATAGCGCCTGGCGCGTGATACTTGAGTATTTTCATTCGGCTACACAGATAGGACTTACGGCTACGCCCAAAGAAACAAAAGATGTTTCTAATATAGAGTATTTCGGAGACCCCATTTATACCTACTCGCTCAAACAGGGAATAGAAGACGGTTTTCTGGCTCCATACAAAGTCATTCGGGTCGGGATTAATGTTGACCTTGAAGGCTGGAGACCAGACGTTGATAAGTGCGATAAAGATGGGAATCCCGTTGAAGATCGCATATACAATACAAAGGACTTTGACCGCAACCTTGTTATAGATGAGCGCACGTCCCTCGTTGCCAGGAAAGTAACTGAATATCTTACCAGAACAAGCTCTTTTGATAAAACAATCATTTTCTGTGTTGATATCGAACATGCCGAGCGGATGCGCCAGGCGATCACCAATGAAAATAGTGAATTGGTAACACAGAACTATAAATATGTCATGCGTATCACTGGTGATGAGGACGAAGGGAAAAAAGAACTCGATAATTTCATCAATCCCGAAGAACGTTACCCGGTTATTGCTACAACATCAAAGCTGATGACAACGGGCATAGATGCCCAGACCTGTAAACTGATTGTACTGGACAGCAATATAAATTCCATGACCGAATTCAAACAGATCATCGGGCGTGGAACTCGAATTAATGAGGAATTCGATAAGAGATTTTTTACTATTATGGACTGTAGAAATGTGACTGACCTTTTCGCAGACCCAGCCTTTGATGGTGATCCGGTTATGATCAAACACGTTGATGGCAGCAAAGAACTTACAGAAGATGATATTCAAACTGGGGAAGAAGATATCGTCGATCCTGAGACAGGAAAACCCGTGGAGTTTGAGCCGCATGTCGATGTCAGTTATGAGACACCTGAAATTATTGCCGGCGGAGATATTATTGCTGAGCCTGCCAGAAAAATATATGTGGCAGGGGTTAACGTTACTATTCTAAATGAAAGGATTCAACATCTGGATGCTGAAGGCAAACTCATTACTGAAAGTCTCAAAGACTATACCAAAAGAAACCTTCTTAAAGAGTTTCGTACTCTTGATGAATTTCTTTCCCGATGGAACAAAGTGGATAAAAAGAACGTGTTGCTAAAAGAACTGGAAGACCATGGAGTCATCCTTGAAAACCTGCAAGAAGAGGTGAAAAAAGACTTGGATATTTTTGACTTGATCTGCCATGTGGCTTGGGATAAACCGGCCCTCACAAGGAAAGAACGGGCCGAACAGGTAAAAAAGAGAGATTATTTTACCATGTATGGAGAAAAAGCCCGGCAGGTGCTCGACGCCCTTCTGGACAAGTATGCCAGTGAGGGTATTGAAAATATCGAAGAACTTTCGGTTTTGAAGGTCATACCTTTCAACAAGTTGGGTACCCCGGCAGAGATTGTCGGTTTTTTTGGGGGCAAAGACGGTTACCTGAAAGCGATTAAGGAACTGGAACAAGAACTTTATAAGGCGGCGTAAATGAAGCATTTTGGAAACATTATCAAGACACTGCAAAACATCATGCGCAAGGACCCAGGTGTTTCAGGGGATGCCCAGCGAATCGAACAACTTGGGTGGCTGATCACATTGAAAATTCTCGACGATAAAGATAAGGAACTGGAGCTTCTCAATGATAGATATGTTTCACTAATCCCGGCTAATCTGCAATGGCGTAACTGGGCAGCCAACGATGAAGGGATGACCGGCGACGAACTAAGTGGTTTTATTGAAAAAACACTATTCCCTGAATTGAAGAGTTTGGATGTGAGTACCGGAAACAAGCGAGCGCTGATTATCCGTGAGATTTTTGAAGGTACCAATAACTATATGAAAAACGGCACCATCATCCGGCAGGTGCTCAATCAGCTCAATGCCATTGATTTTAACTCCTCGGAAGACCGGCACGTTTTTGGTGATATGTATGAAACTATTTTACGTGACCTGCAAAGTGCTGGAAACTACGGAGAATTTTATACACCGCGCGCCATTACTGAATTTATGACCGACATAGTTAATCCCCGGCTGGGAGAAAAAGTGCTTGACCCGGCCTGCGGAACAGGTGGCTTTCTGACCAGCGCTATTGAGAACATACGCAAACAGGATGTTAAAAATGTCGATGACCTGAAAACACTGGAAGAGACCATTCATGGGATGGAATTAAAACCGCTCCCCTTCATGTTGGTAGTGACAAACCTGATTCTTCATGATATAGAAGTCCCCAATGTTGATTATACTGACAGCCTGAACCGTGAATATACCTCCATCAGTCAGAAAGACCGGGTGGATGTAATCCTCGCAAATCCCCCGTTCGGCGCATCTGTGACCGATGGTGCGGAGACAAATTTCCCGCAGAACTATCGCACAACGGAAAGCGCTGATTTGTTCCTTGTGCTCATGATCCGCTACCTTAAAGATGGTGGACGTGCAGCTATTGTTCTGCCCGACGGTTCACTCACCGGAGATGGCGTAAAAGCCCGTATCCGACAACACTGGCTTGAAAGCTGTAATTTGCATACCATTGTCCGCCTGCCGAACTCGGTTTTTCAGCCTTATGCCAGTGTGGCTACCAACCTGCTTTTCTTTAACAAAGGACAACCTACCAAAGAAATCTGGTACTATGAACACAAATTGCCGGAAGGCATCAAATCCTATTCCAAGACCAAGCCGATACGGATATCCGAGTTTGAGGGTCTGAAAAAGTGGTGGAGCAATCGGGAAGACAACGAGCAGGCGTGGCGGGTATCTATAGAGACCATTGCCGGGAACGGCTACAGCCTCGATATCAAAAATCCACACGTTGCTGAGGTTGAGCACCAGCACTCAAGCGCGGAACTGCTGGTCATGCTCCATGATTCTTTCAGGAAAAGTGATGAGCTTCTTGAGAGGTTGAGGAAGGAATTTGTGAATGGGTGAGTGGTTGCCAATTAACCAGTTATTTGATTTTGAGAAAGGGACTCTGCAAAGCTCAAAATGTACTCCAGGACAATATACTTTTATAACCGCCGCCGAAGAATGGAAGACTCATGCAGCATACACGCATGATTGCGAAGCTCTTATTTTTGCAATGGCCGCTTCTGGATCATTAGGTAGAACTCATCATTTCAAAGGCAAATTTACATCCAGCGATCTTTGCTTTATTTTGATTCCCAAAAGAGGAAAAGAACTTGACCTGAAGTTTTATTATCGTGTTTTCAATTTTTTGCGGGAAGACATCGTAAAAAGGACAGCAACTGGTACATCTAAATTGGCAATCAATCAGACAAATTTCGGGAATTATCAACTTCCATTCTTTAACATCAACCATCAATTGGCGTTTACCGGC
Organism: uncultured Syntrophorhabdaceae bacterium; assembly: GCA_964393225.1. Classification (GTDB taxonomy): domain Bacteria; phylum Desulfobacterota; class Syntrophorhabdia; order Syntrophorhabdales; family Syntrophorhabdaceae; genus MWEV01. The sequence continues at coordinate 19,848 of CAYMTB010000018.1, read as the reverse complement.
AAGCTTGATAATATATCCGAGATCAAGAACTCCTTGGTAAACGGTTTTTTAAGTCAGTCAGAAAACCTCTCCCTCCTACGCCAGACCATTCTTCAGGATGCCATCAAGGGCAAGCTCACCGCTGATTGGCGCAAAAAGCATCCCGCCTGCAAAGGTAACCAGGATACCGACGCAGTAGTGTTGCTGACAAAGATTAGGGTTCATTGGGAATCTTTCCAAGTTAGATCGCGGGCAATAAAAAATGGTTTTCTCATTGAACCATTAAATGAATTAAATGGATGGGTAAAGACAAATATTGATTCTATTGGTATTGTCAAAGTTGGTGGTACACCTGGTCGTAATAATTTTGCATACTGGAATGGAAAAATACCATGGGTAAGCAGTGGTGAAGTTGCAAATTGTGAAATATTTGATACAAAAGAACATATTACCATTTTAGGATCGAGTGAATCTGCGGCAAAGATTTTTCCAGCCGGCAGTGTTTTGGTCGCAATGATTGGGCAAGGCAAGACAAGAGGGCAGGCAGCAATACTCAGAATAGATGCATCTACAAATCAAAATGTATGTGGGATAATTATTGACCACGGACTCATTGAACCGATGTTTTTGTATTATTATTTTTTATCAAGATATGAAGAAAGCAGATCGTACGCATCTGGAGGCAACCAACCAGCACTAAATGGTGAAAAAATTGGTAAATTTGTAATAAATCTGCCGCCGATAAACGAACAAAATGAAATTATTAAAAGAGTCGGAAAACTTCTTGCAATGGTGGATGAACTGGAAAAACAGGTGGCCGAGCGCAAGGGACAGGCACAGATGCTTATGCAGGCCGTCCTCCGCGAAGCCTTTGAGGGAAAATAACAATGGAAGAACTAAATGCAAAGCGTCCTAATCTGTATGTAATTGCAGGGCCGAATGGCTCCGGCAAAACGACATTTGTCCGGAAATTCTTGCCCTATTATGCAGATTGCCTTAATTTTGTGAATGCAGACCTCATTGCATCAGGGCTTTCGCCATTCTCCCCGGAAATAGCTGCAATAAAAGCTGGAAAAATCATGTTGGAGCAAATCAATGGTTATGGGAAGAAGGGCAGTGATTTCGCGTTCGAGACTACTTTATCCGGGAAGGCGTATATAAAATTGCTGAATGATTTGAAAAAGAAAGGCTATAAGATACATCTTTACTTCCTATGGGTGAGGGATGTGGAGCTTGCCATCGAGAGAGTTGCTGAGCGCGTGCGCATGGGCGGACATGATGTCCCTTTACATGTCATAAGGCGGAGGTTCAGTAGAGGTTTACCCAACTTGTTCAATGTATATCGGCCATTACTCGATTCATGGATCGTTTTTGATAATTCGACCGACGAACCACGTATTATTGCGCACGAGAAAGGTGGTATACTGACAGTGATTGATGGTAACCTGTTCGATACGCTTTACGAGCACCAGGAGGCACTATGAAGAAAACAAGGAAAGCAGGGAGGGATGTAAGAAACTTGCCCTTTGAGATAAAGGCTGAGATGGCGATTAAAGAAGCCGTCGCTGAGGCTATTGCTGAGCATAAACGGCAAGGTCATCCTATCGCAATATGGCGTGACGGCAAGGTAGTATTAATACCTCCGGATGAAATCGCTGTTTCCGAAATTATACCCCATGAAAAACCTCGTTTAAAACATACACAAGCAAAATAGCAGTAAAATGCCTATGCTGATCAGGGGAAACGCGAAGGTAAAAGTAAAGTACCGGCCCCAGACCTCGGCTCCGTGAAGTATTCCTGGTTTTTGAGGCAGGCGGAGAATAAAGTTGATGTAATCTTTGAACATGACGGTATCCTGAATATTAGAGGTAAATGCATGGGATTGGTGAGCATTCGCAACAATTAAAGATATTGAATTAATTCAGAAAAAATACAGCTTAGAAACTACCTTAACTTGCTAATAAATTTAATAAAAATAAAACTAATAAAAAATAAATACATTTTTAATTTGTTACTATTTTATTTCACAGGGTGTATAATTATACTATGAGTGTAAAGATTTCCGACGCTGATATTAGAGATGAATTCTATTTTCAGTGGCACATAACAGAACGATGTAACTGGTCATGCAAGCATTGTTATCAAAACGGCAATAGAAGCGATGATCTGCCCCTTGCTAAATTGATGGAAGTTTTTAATAAAATGGAAGAGGCCGTCAAAAAATGGGGTAAAGCAGGGACTGTCTCGCTCACAGGAGGCGAACCTTTTCTGAGAGACGAAGAACTCCATGCGCTTATGTCGCGTCTTGACGGGTCAGATTCATTTGCATATTATGACATACTGACCAATGGTTCGATGATCGGAGAAAAGGAAGCAGAGAACCTTTCTACACATAAGAAACTCCGAAGGGTCCAGGTATCCCTGGAAGGGGCTGCCCCTGAGAGCAATGACGCAATACGCGGAAAAGGCAGCTTTGACACAGTGTCAAAGGCAATAAGGAATTTGCGGGCACAGAATATCGACGTTTCTGTAATGCTGACCATAACGAGAAATAACAGGGATGAGATTCCTGCTCTTGTCGAAATACTGGGAAGGATGGGAGTTCAGGCTCTCGCTCTCGAACGCTTTGTCCCTGAAGGCAATGGAACAGGCATGAAGGATTTTATGCTGAGCTCTCATGAATTGCGTGATCTGTATGAAAGAATATACAAAATAGCGACCAATAGTTCTCCCGTAAGGATTCTCTTGTATAGGCCGCTGTTCAATCTTGTTGGCTGTGACGATCCGACAACTGGAGCACTTTGCTCTGCCGGAAACAACGCACTTACGATTATGCCGGATGGAACTGTATACCCCTGCAGGAGGTTACCTATTCCCATTGGCAACGTGCTGACAGACGGTCTATACAAGATTTGGTACGATTCCGATGTGCTTTGGACGTTACGAAATCCAGAAAACTTTAAAGGAAAATGTCATAATTGCGATCTTTTATCTCAATGCAGAGGATGTCGGGCTATGGCATACTTTACAACCGGTGACTATATGGCGGAGGACCCGCAATGCTGGAAGTAGATCAAAGTATGGACTTCGCGCTTTCCGAGGACATCCTTCTTAAAGCCTTCCCGGAAACCGGCCAGTATTACTCTTTTGACATTAAGAATGGTGATCATTTTAATCTTAATTCAACGGCGCACTGGGTTCTAGACAGAATTGCACATGGTGATAGTCTCGAATTACTCACGGAGAGTTTTGCTGCTGAATTCGGACTGAAGAAAGAAGATGCTCTCAAGGATCTTACTGAATTAATAGAATCTGCCCTTGAGAACAAAATCATTATCAGGAGGGGCAACAATGAAGAAAAAAAGAGTGTATGAAAAGCCAAGAATCACGAAAGAAGTGAAGATGCAGTTTCCACTTAAGATGATTGAAGCTAAGACGAAACAGGTAGTATGTAAACAGTGCTCCTCTTGTCACAGTTGCAGATAATAGCGTTTGATGCAGACTCGTTGATGCTATTGAGAGGCAAAGGGGTGTCGGTAAATGGCTAATAAGAATTGGAGGCCAAGTGTATCTTGTTTGGAAAGGATTAACGCGATTATTGACCTGTGCATTGATAACGAATTGTACAATGAATTAAGTAGTTTCTTGAGTGTAACCCTCCCTCCGTTGAATAATAATAGCAAAACTCTTCCAGTTTACGATAAGAAGAGTTTTCGTAAACCCAACATCCAGAAACTTGTTGGTTTAATGCAGCCCCATGACGAGCTTCTTGAAGAAGAAAATCCAAAATCATGCTCTAAACAAATTTTAGAGCTATGGCGGCAACTTTTCTGGGCCAAGGCTCTTCGGGCTGAACTAAAGAAACAAAACATAGACCTTTACGATGATCTGCTCGCATTTCTTGAAGACAAAATTCCTTTTTTAGGTAAAGAGGACGCCAAAAAAAAACAAAAAAGGGACTTATTTTTCACGACCATCAATTTCCTGATGGAACTTTCTGCATTGGCAAGCGGTGAAGCCAGCTATGGGTATGCAGAGAGGGCGCGAGCCTTACTCAAACCCCATTTTTCTGATCACAACAAAACAGAAAGAGGGTTCTATGACCGCTGGATTGGGTATAACAGAGGAATGGCCCGCCAGCACATGATAAAAAGAAGTCGTGAGGCGGTCCTGGAATTCAATTGGATCATTGAGGAATTTGTAGCAAAACATGTGGAAGACGGTGGCGGATTTGATGAACACAAACATGGCTTAGAATTCCTTCTTAACATTTGCCCTGGGACTGTGCAACGTGCTGCAATTAATTTGAAGATGCAACTGAGTTACCATGCACTCCAGACATTGGTTGAAAAACATATGGATTGGCTGACCGAACTGGAGAACTCTGAGTGTGGCTTGTTCAACCTGGCGGCTCACCAATTACGCTCAAGAATCAATCTTTACAGGCTGGAGGCCCTACTACAGTTGGGAGATATGAAACAGGCTGAGCATGAGTTAGCACAACTCTATAAAGAATTATTTGATGGAATTTTATGGAGTAAGATCGGGTGGGTTCTTCCGAGTTCGTCTCAAGGCGATTCAAGCGCCCTGAAAACACAGTTAGTTGAACATACCGTAACGTGGTGGTTTGAAGAGATGCAAGATCTTTACAAGGGTCTTTCGGGGACGGAATGGGATAAGGTAAAAGCCGAAGATTTCGACCAAGCCGTAATGGTGCTGGACGCTATTAAAGAGAATTATTGGGAGTGGATAAAAGATAACGGGTGGTTTGACAAGCGAGTATACTTTTCTAAATGGGCACTGTTTTTAGGGACAACTGCCAAAACGTTGATTAACTTCCTGGATTTTTCGAATAAGAACCCCGAAGAAGCAAAACATGTGTTTCCCAAAATAGAAAGGGTTCTCAATGCCGCTGTAGCGCTCTATCTTGCCCAAAGACGATCCATCCCAGTTGTCACAAATCTCCGAGAAACGAAAAAAATGGCCTTTGGTGACACAATACAGATAGAGAATTTGCGATCAGATGACTTGCCTGATTTCTTGGGCGGATTATCAAGCTTTTACGAAACCATGAGTAAAGTTATTAAGCCAACAAACAAGCTTTTATCCATCAAAAATTTGAAAAGGGCTTTTAGATCCAATAAATCCAATCTTGACCCAGCAGCTACTTTAAGAGACGACCATCTAAGGTTATTGGATGCGGTTGATGAATGGGAAGAGCAGTTTTGGCAAAGACGGCGTATTTCCCGTTTAAACAGGTGCAATGAGCGACTAATCTGGTTTGACAACTCTTGGCCCGATAGCTGTGAAAGCTGTCTCGATTCTCACTCAAAGAGCGGTAAGGAACTCCCTTCGTCGTGGTCCTTCAAGGGTTTATTGCCTTGCGCGAAGGATGCCGTGTCTCCAAAAAATAAACCGATGTTTGCGGACGAACATCTCAGAGATTATGATTACCAACATATCATGGAATTGACCGAGAACGATCTTACCAAGCACCTTAAAGATAGATCGAGACATTTACCACAATGGAAGGCGTTGCATTTTGTGGGACTTCAAAGGTGGAATTCGGAAACGCCGGCGCAAGGACGTTCTGTGGGCGGAGGATATTTCATTTACCGAACAGACAAAAAAGGTCTCATAGATCTTGGCATAGCCATTGATCCCGGTTTTGATTTTATTCGTAATTTCTTTCGAATGGGATTTAGCCTGAAGGATATTAATATTGTATTAATAAGTCATGCGCACCCGGATCATTTATGGGACTTTGAGTCTATGATACATTTATTGCATGAACTTGAGGAAAAGAAACACGATCGCCACAGAATCCATACAGTCCTTACTTTGAGTGGTTACAAACGACTTGAACATGTCATCACTAACTCCAAGCTAAAACGCTACGTGAACCCGCTGATAATTGACATTCGCAAGGAAATTGAAAAAGACTACTTTGAAAACCTCGGCTTGACGGGTGATGCTGGTGGCAATGGTCAGGCAGCCAAGAACTGTTTCAGATTTTTGAAATCGGATGACGCTAACTGTCAAGAATGGGAGCTTTCGTTGCCATTGTCATCGAGCCAGAATTCCGAGCGTGGTGTCGGTTGTTTTGACACAATTGATATCTTCCCTACTCGTGCGTATCACGATGACCATACGGAAATATCTGATAGTTTCGGTTTTATAGTTAATTTTCAAAGCCTAAATGAAGACAATATGCCCTTTTCCTTCGGGTACACGGGAGATAGCAAGTGGGTGGGCGATGACTTATACAATTCTCGATGCCCCGTAAACGAGGCATGCCAACCGCTTAATCGCTGTCATTGGGGGAGTATTGATAAACAGTACACGGAATGCGATGCTCTTTTGATACACCTCGGCTCGCTTATTGATCATAAAAAAGCGGTTGGTAATAGGTTCGATGATTACACTAAAAAATCTGCCCGGTGCGACAAGCTGATTCGTGGAAAGAACCATCTTTATTTGATGGGGATCATTCGTTTCCTCAGAAATCTGAATAGCCTCTCCAAGAAGGATACACTGATCCTCATCGGTGAATTCGGGGAGGAAATGCGTGGTGGTATCAGAACTGATCTGGTTGAAAGACTGGAAGAGAGCATAACTCAAGAAACTCATAAATGGTCTGTGTTGCCAGTGGACGTTGGCCTTGATGTCTGCTTGCAGGACTTAAATACTGATCATAAGAAAGATGGTCATCATTTTAGATTCCGATGCACGCTATGTGACAGATATATTCCTGTCACTAAAATAAAGTACCACCGTTTCGGCCAAGACGAAGGTATTTTTTATGTTTGTTCGACTTGCCTAAAGGCGACCCCTGACGATGTACGTTCTGTAAAGCTGCGTCGTATCTATGAGATAGGACGTGAAATGAAAGTATGAGCTACTCAGTGGAAGTTAATTTCAATGAGAAACAAGACTGTACTTTTGACACCGCGACGAAAACACTGTCACAATTCATACAGGCGGCATTTAATAGGCACATAGAAGTCATTAGAATAGCGCGAGTAGTGTACTCTCTTCAGCTTTCAAAGCCTAATTCATTAAGCAAGACATTACAAGGCCGATGTGTTGATTACATCAAACAGGCGGCTTACCGACAAGGTGGGTGGGCAGACGCTGAAGAGACTGCTTGGACTATCATTGTGCTATCTCAAATATGCGAGGAAGGTGATACGGCAATCAACAAAGGAAAAAACTGGCTTGAGAGCGTTCGCCATCCCGGCGGAGGCTGGGGGAGACACCCCCGCGATCAAGTAAGAATCCCAACGACAGCGCTCGTTATCGCCCTCGTCCCATCAGTAGCCACTGACGCCGATAGAAAATGGGTAAGGCAGGTTTGGGAGAAGGATTTAAATAGCCCGGTACGTCTTTCTTATAAGGGTGCCTTTTACCTATTGACAGTCAGCAATGAAGACGGAGAAGCAATCGACCCGCTCGTTTCCCGCACAATTGCATTTCTTGCTGATGACCAGAATAATGATGGCGGTTTTGGTCCGTGGAGAGATCATCCTATCGGAAGTGACCCCTGGTCAACGGGTGTTGTCCTTTGGGGGCTTTCTAAATGGATTGATCACGTTTCTCCAGTGGTGGTAGAAAAGGCTCTTGTATGGCTTGAAAAAACACAACTCCCTTCAGGATACTGGCCGTATCATTATCTTGATGAGGGGACATCCTACGCTCTCATCGGTGCTGTGGCGGCCTCACGGGCCTTGGCAAACAGGAAGTAACATGTGCAGCATTGTCATCACGTTCAACGAATCAAATCCGCATAATCTTAAGAAAATGGCCGAAACAGTGCAGCACCGTGGACCGGACAGCATCGAGATATGGCCAGCAGGGAAACACGGTATAGCTGCCTGTCGGCTATCCATATTCGGAAACCCCGATGCTCCCATGATCTATTTGGACCCCGAAACAGGTTATGTCGTGCTGCTTAATGGGGAGATATACAACTATAGGGGACTTTGGAATGATCTTGCTAAGTCGGGGCACACCACCCGCACAGATCTTGAGGCGGAACTCATCTCGCGCATGTATCAGGTTCACGGATTAGATTTCGTAAAGCACCTGAAAGGGATGTTCGCTATCGCTCTTTTTGATGGGGACCGTCTCATATTGGTAAGAGATAGCTTCGGGATTAAACCTCTCTATTACACATCAGTAAACAGAAGGGTAATTATTTGTTCTGAGATAAAGGGAATATTGGCTCATCCTCAAATTAGTCCTCACCTGAACCTACAATCTTTAAAGGAGACGAGCGTTTTTGGTTACGTGGTTGATCAAGAAGCCACATTCTTCGAGGGTATTCATCAGGTAAAGCCCGGTAGCGCAATCATTGTTTTAGCAGATGGAACCATAGAAAAACATAAGTTCTTCAATGCGCCTGAAGCCAGATATGTGAACGGTGATATGCATTCCGCCTATGCCGACGCCTGCACGAACGTAAGGGAGCATTTAATCCAGACCGTGGACAAGATGTTTTCTCACGGTAGCATGGAAAAGGGTATATACTTATCCGGAGGGCTTGATTCTTCAACAATCGCACTGATAGCAAAGCGTATCCTTAATTATCCCGTAGAGACATTTACACTATCCGACACCGAAGAGAATCCCGACTTTCAGGCAGCAAGAGGTGTTGCAAAAGCCCTTGAGACACAACATCACGAATTCTTTGTGAAGGCAAACGATTATTGGCGAGCCCTTCCCGATTATGTCGCCCACTTCGAAAGCCTCATGGCAGGAGGTGTATTCCATCTTCAGGGAGGGATTGCATTCCATCTTCTTTCAGAGAAGGTTGCACAGCACGTCAAGGTTGCTTTTTCCGGGGAAGGTGCAGATGAACTCTTCGGGGGCTATTACTGGATATACACCCACCCGCTGGGTTTCTCAGATAGAATAAAAGGAAATCTCCAACATATTTTGCCGGATGGGAATGTTGCGGATATAGTCAGTAAACTGTTTCCCGAACCGGAAGATGAACAGACTTACAGGCGTAATCTCTTTGATCATTTATTGAAGGGAGGTCTCTCTAATTACCATTTACAGAGCGTCGACAGATCAGCAGGGGCTTTCGGATTTGAAATCAGGCCATTATATCTCTATGATGACATCTCCCGGTACGCAATGAAACTACCCATAGAATACAAAGTACCTGACAAGAAAACAACGAAGCGGATTCTGCGGGATGCATTCAGGAAAGACTTTGAGGATGCAGATATTGGATGGGTAAATGATCGGTTAAAAATGGGGATGCCTTCAGCGATATCGGATATTGACAAAGAAGTATCATTGACTGTGGAAAAAGAGATATCTGATGAAGAACTGAAACAGCATCACTTGGGGAAAATCCTCGGCTCGAAAATGAACCTGCTATTATACGATATATTCGAGCACATTTTTTTCAAAGGCTGGGATCACAGAGAGGTTCAACCCCCCGAAAACTCTCTTTTGGCAAGAGTATGGCCAGAATAGTCGTTATAAGCAAATATCCTCCAACTGAGGGGGGCATTGCATCCAAGACATACTGGTTGGCGAGGTCGTTGGCCGAACGTGGCCATACAATCCATATTGTCACAGATAAGGTGGGCGTTGATTCTGAATACTGTGAATACCCATATAGTGAAGAAACCGGTGTAGAGAACATTTCTGTTCATCGCCCAACCGGTGAAATACCCTGGCACATCCCAAATGACATGCATACAGATTTAGATTTGCTGAATACAGCAGTCAAAGTCATAGAAGATTCCAAAGCAGATGTAATTGACACCGGGTACTTGATTCCTTATGGATTGTTAGGGAATCTTGCAAGCCGTATAACCGGAGCACCATTCATACTCCGTCACGGAGGATCAGACATAAATAAATTCTTGAAAGCTGGCATATGGGAGACTCTATTGAGGGAAGCTTTCGAAAAGGCTGCCTTAGTAATTACTGACAAAAATAATTACGATACGGTATCTCGGTTATCAGATCGAGTAAAGATACTGCCACCATACGTGCCTGACCCAAACGTTTTTAAGCCTTCCGAGACGACTAATAAAGAAGTGCCTGTGTTTGCATTAATCGGTAAAGCGAATTATTACTGGCGTCATAAAGGATGGCATAAGGTCGTTGAAATCCTGCAACAACTGACGACAAAGTTTAAACTAATTGTTGTTTCTCAAGGAATCGGATTCAAAGAATTCAAAAGATACTTCGAAGAAAACATTGGTGAAGATGTTGAATGGAGATCTTTCTGCCACCTTTCTGAGATGCCGGCATTGCTTAATTCGATAGATGGAATGTTCATTTTGTATGAAGATTTGCCATTCCCTGCCTTTTCTAACCTTTTTCTTGAGACGCTAATTTGCGGAAAAACAGTAATAACAGATCGTTCTGAAATTTTGCAATCATACAAGAATGAAGGGCTAAGCATAGAAAGGTTCGTAGAAAATGTAATTCAAATTCCAGCCAATGACGCTGGAACTGCTGCAAGGATTATTTCAGAACATTTCAAGGAAGCAACGGCACCAGTGAAAACAACGCAATCCGATCAGGCCATCTCTAAAGAGGATTATCTATCCTATATTCGGGAAAATGAAAAGGCGATATTGTCTGTATTATAAAGCTATTGCGTAGGTGGCGCCTGAACAATTTATGATAATAGCCGCCATTTATATTTCATAAAATCAGCTTCAGGATGCTTTGCGTACTCTTTCATCAAAAATAGCGTTTTATGAATAATTTCCGGCTGGCGAGGGCAGTCAATATCTATTTTGCCTAACTCGTCAGGTTTGAACCATTTCAAGGCAAATCCTTCAATATCATCTTTGGCAACAGGAAAACCGCTAATATGCTTTACCAGAGCAAAGATACTGATAATGGGCATATTATCCTGGTAATTCCACATATGGGCATCGACAATATCAATAATTTGGAAGTCAATTTCCCCCAATTCTTCTCTGATTTCCCTATTTATACATTCAGCAACTGTTTCTTGCTCCATCCATCCGCCGATAGCAGTCCACTTTGTCGAACCATCTTTAGAAGCAAGTAGAATTCTTCCCTCATTGTCGTAGATTACAGAAAATACAGACACTGGAAATTTATTACGCCTTATTTTGTCATCCATTTTTCGTATACCATGCCTGGTCGATCATTTAAAAAACAATACCATATCGAAAAAGATAAGCAAAGCCATTGTTGTCCTTTTTTTACCGGTCCTTAACGATGTAAATGAAGCATTTGCAGCAACTGTTGCTGCAAAGGTTAAGATCATCAGAAAGTCAATAATCAGGCATAAAGCAGACTGTTGGGGCCTGCCGCTTTTCCTGTTAAAGACTTGACATAACGTGTCGCTATGGGTAATAATACACACTATAACGACACGGAGCGCACAATGAAAACCTCAGGTTTTCTGGCCCTGCATAATGTCTTCTCACTCGACGAGGCGGCTCGGAACTTCGCGCCAACCGGCGGTAAGGCCGGAACTGTGGGACGGCTGAAACACCACCTTGCAGCCGGGCGGCTCAAACTTGTTACCCGAGAAATATACGCAGTTGTGCCTCCAGGGATAGAAGCGCAGCAATTTCAACCTGACCCCTTTCTGGTCGGGGCTGCCATACGGCCCAAGGGAGTTTTTTCTCACCACAGCGCCCTTGAGTTACTGGGTGCAGCCCACTCGGTATGGAATCAATGCACGCTCTATGATTCCAGCCGGCGACGTGCCCTTTCTCTGACCGGAATGACGATACGTTTTCTCGAACAACCCAAGGCCATGATGGTTACCGGAGCAGAAAGCTTTGCCACACGAATAGTGGAGCGGCAAGGGAAGCTGCTGCGCGTAACAAGCCCGGAGCGAACGCTCGTAGAAGGGTTTATCCGGACGGGCCTGGCCGGCGGACTGGAGGAACTGATGGTCTCTGCGAGCGGGTTTCCCACGTTGGACCTGCACCTTCTCAGGGAGGTTCTGAGACGGTACGGGGTGGCCAAGCTGTGGGCGTCGGCAGGATGGTTTCTCGAACGATTTCAAAGCACGTTCCATGTGAGTGATGCATACCTACTGGAACTGGAAAAGTTTCGTCCTGCATCACCGCAGTATCTTCTGCGTGACCGTCGTGGAGGAACACTCTCTCCCCGCTGGAACCTGATCCTTCCCCCTGATATGGTAAATAAGCAGACGCTGTAGTGTAAAAAATTTCGTACTAAACATTGGGCGTCATTATGGCAATCATGATACCCGCCGATATTGATGAGTTTCATACAGAAGGCGAGGAGAGGTTCTATCATTTCCTCAATGCTGTTGCTAAACCCGATGAACAGTACATAGTCTGGTATACCCTGACATTGACGGAAAAGAACCTGACTTCATCCCCCTCGCCCAGGGCTATCAGGGGAGCACTATGGATAGGATAAGGGACGTTTTTTATTGACATGTTATATCAACTCATATTAAATTAACCCAAATGACATTAATATTAAATGGGTGATATATGCTCGAATACTTTTACAGGAAAGATGACCAGGAAATATTTTCAGGGAGAAAAGATGAACTCTCCCGCATGGAAGGGTATCTCCTTTCCGGCAAGCCCGTTGATGTCCATATATCGGGCTTAAGACGTATCGGCAAAACCATGCTCATCAAAGAGTTCATGAAAAGGCACCTGAATGATGAAAACAGAATCTATGTCTATATAAACCTGGAAGAAATATCGGAGACACCGGAAGACTTTGCCCTTAAATACATCGGATGGCACATGTACTGGTATTACGCCAAGGGCAGCAAGCTTCCGGCAGCCTACCTGCACCTGCCTTCCCTTATCTTTGAAGTGCAGGATAAAGGATTGAGGGATGCTCTCATGCCCGTTACCGGGGAACTTGAAAAGGCCAAACCGGACAGACAGAGGCTCCTGCAGGAATGCTTCAGTTTCTCAGACACGCTTGCCCGTTTTACCGGAAAGAGGGTTGTCGTTTTTCTCGACGAATTTCAGGAAGTGGTGAATCTCACCAATTTCGATCAGACGAAAAACATTCTTAAGGTCTTTCGCAGTGTAAAGGACAGGGTAGACCATGTAACCTATTGTATCAGCGGATCAATTATCTCCGAGATGGAGAATATAACAGGGGACAGCGCAAGCCCCCTTTTTAATCAATTTTCTCATATCCCTATAAAACCGTACACACGGGATGAATCGGGCGCACTTATCAGTAAGTTTATTCCTGATGTTGACAATAGACTTACAGGTTTCTTCCATCATTACAGTGCCGGCAATCCTTTCTATCTTGTCCAGATACTGAGGAAGGTTCTCCTCTTTCTGGCCGGACAGGAGGTCTTGTCGGAAATACTCATCAAGCGTGCCTTCATCTCGGAGGTGCTCTCCCCGGCCGGTCTTATCCATTCATACTGCACGTATTTATACAATGTATCTCTTCAGAGGGCAAAAGGATACGGCATATTGAAATCGTTGCTGGATACTGTGGCGACGAATGATACCCCTATGACACAATCAGACCTGGCAAGGTCGTTGAAGATGAGTCAGGGACCGATAAGGATCAACCTGAAAGAACTTCAGGATATCGGTCTGCTCTTTGAAAGAGAACGAAAATATTATTACTGTGATCCCATACTGAAATACTGGGTTGCCTATGTGCAAAACGGTGTCGAGGTCTCTGATTTCCCGAAGGAGAAAGATCTGTTGTCGATAATAGAAGAGTTGGACAGGAAATATCAGCGTGTATCGGAAGAGCTTGGAAGAATGAAAGAAGAATCCATCATGAATATCATGAAGCAGTTCTCGGGGCAGGAAATAGACGGGACAGTGTTTGGTTTGGCAGAAAGGATAACGCTGCCGGGTTTCACGAAGCTTGAACGTTACATCTCGAAGGACGGGAAAACAGAGGTAGACATTCTCGCTGCACATAAAACAAACAGGTGGGCCGTTGAGGTAAAATGGAAGGGCAAAGCTACAGGGATGAAAGAGATTGAAGGATTTTTCAAAAAGGCCTCACATCTGGCGAATGTATGCTGGTATATCTCTAAAGCCGGTTTTACCAGGGAAGCAAAACAGTTTGCCCTAGAAAACAGGATATTCATATCTTCCGAAAAAGACATCGGAATTCTTGTTGACAGACTACAGAACAGGGTTACGTAAAAACTATGACAAGATCACGCAAATATTCGTTAGCAACAATCTGGAAAGACTTCTCGATAAACCTCGATTTCAACAAACGTTGAAAATGCCAGATATAGTGAAATTATTCAGCAATATCACTTCCCTCGTTTAGTTTGTCTTTTAAATAGCCTTCTATCCATAAACTAATCTCTTCATTATTTTCAGGAAAGACAACCACCCAGAGTATCCTTGACGGGTGTTTACCTTTCAATATTTTTGCCGGCCAACGGCTATACTTCTCAAAATCACCGGCAAAGCTTTCACAAAACCTTCTGATAGCCATCCCTCTTTTCTCTCCATCTATCCAGTCAAATTTGAGTTTATTTTCTATTGCCAATACATTTTCCATTTTTTTCTTTCCCTGTGCTCCTTCATCAAGGCACCTGATGAGAAACCTCAGTCGCGGGAAGAAAAACATGTTTGTCAATAAATAGTCGCAAATATAATCTTTGCGACTATTTATTGTTCGGGCTCATGGGCTATGGCAAGGGATTTATCTTTTAAGCACTTTTCTTTCACCCTGTCGGGCTTAGTATTCCTCGGTTATCTCTGCCTGTATATTTAGCGATATTTATATTGTATGAGACGCGCTGAATTACATTCGTGTTCCATCTTTATTACACAGCACATAATGAATCTGGTTGCTTTTCAGACTTTCAAAAGAACTGCTACACCTTGGGAGGTGGCTGAGTTCTATTTTTGGTAATGAATCTTTAATATGGTTAAATATTAGTTGAATTGATTTGTGGTTTGAGATAGCCAGGGGTGTTACAATCTGCTTATAATCAACGTCTTGAAACATTTCAGTGAGTGCTTCCTTCAAGTCGTCAAAGAAGTTTATATATTCCGTGGTAATGTAACGAGGAATTTGTATTCGATCTATAAGGATGGTACCATTTTCACTGGTGAAATCCAGCATATAGATATTGCCAACCCATCGCTTGTCACAGAAAATTCTTATATTGAAGAAGCGCGGAACCATGATCTGTTGTTCGGCGAGCCCGAGGCCTATACAATCGTCCGATATTCCTCCACGCATAAGGTCAAAATAGTCTTTAGTGGGATAGAGGCTTAACGTAAGAGTATGCAAATACATCTTTAATAGATTTTCTCTGTAATTTATCTTTGTCTGCATAACATTCCCGGATCTGTGAAGCTTCTTGAGATCTTCCAACTCTTTTGTCAGAAACAACGCAGGATATATTGTATGTTTTTTCTCGACCAGTCCTGAAATTGAAACCAGGTAATTATGCAGTTTTTCCTTAACATCATCGGCAAGGTTTATCTTCTGGGCGACCTCAGCAATCTTTTTCAGCACACCAGGGAGTTCGCCCGGACTGACATTAAGTTTGAAATAGCCATATAGCGCCATCTTTTGCCGTGCAGTAAGACGACCGAGGGAAGATATCCTCGAAAATACCTTTTGCCGGATAACATCTGATTTGATAACAATCAACCCATTAATAAAATCAGGGATCCTCGTGAACAGAAGTTCTGCCAAACCATTTTGATAAAGAACCTCTTTTCCGGGGTCTGCGACAAAGCTTCTCAATGCCTGCAGAACGTCACCATTTGCCGGGTCAAAAAGGGTTGCTGCAACAATAACCTTCTTCAATTCTTCTATATCTGCCAGCTTGTTAGTTTTCTTTGATTGGCTAAAGGCGAGCAGTTCTTGTCCTAATAATCTTTTAAAGTCAATAAACGTTTTCAGCATCCCGGAAGGATGAGTATCGCTTTGTATGGATAACGTTTCCTTCAGATGAGAATAGTTATTAATAAAATCAAAATTGTTCTCATGGTTTATAAGTTCACATGCCCATGGTATCGCTTCTTCTATATAATGAAAATGTGCAATTTCTGTAAGGCGGGCAATTTCTTTGTAAGTTAAAGAACTTTCGCGTCTCATTTCTTCCCGGATCACAGAAAAATCCTTGACCACGCAATCCTTTGCCTGCAGGATGGCAGGAGTCTTTTTAATCTGTACCTTTTTCGCAAAGGCAAGCATCGTCTTGCAACGCCTTCTCCCCAAATTAAGGAGATTTACTTCCATTGCAAGGGTGATGTCCTCTGGTGTTTTAAGACGGTGAGGAGGGATTTCTATTGGTCTATTTTTTAACATATCGCTCGATTTAGCTATCAAGAATGTGCAGATACTTCTCCCGTTTACTCTTTTCTTCTGCATCCATTTTCATGACCCATAACTTATAGTCCTCCTTTTCCTCCTTTGTCATTCCTTTAAGGTGCTCAATAAAATCTCTCTCCAGTATCTCGTGTAAGCGACCCGATAAAGACCGAACCTGAAGCTGATCAGGCATCAAAAGGACGTTGTCGGATTCTTCATCATTAAGCCTTTTCACCTTTTTTACCTCCTATGTTTTTTGGTTATGATCTATCATTCCTGCCATATTTTCAGTGATGGCAACTCAATAGCTGTAAGCCGCCCGTTTCTACCTGCACCTGTGTCAATGTTGATGCGATTCGGTAGTATCTCCGGCGCTTCACAGGGCGTGTGCCCATGAACAACAATCTTGCCAAAATCTTTTGTCGATCCGATAAAGGGTTCCCGGATCTCCAGAAGAGTGACCTTGCTCTGCCTGTCGAGGGACACACCGGGCTTTACACCTGCATGGCAGAAAAAATATCGTTCATTCTCCCAGGAGTGTTCAAGCGACATATAGAAATCCCTGTGAATTCCGAGGTTTTTGCCCGCTCTTCGGTAGCTCGACAACGTGAAGTTGCCGCCATTCTTGTCAATCCATATCTTTCGCTCGTATTCGTTCATGTTGCCCATAAAAAGGCTGATGATGAAATCCTCGTGGTTTCCTCGAAGGGTAACGGCATTGGGGAACTCATCTGAGAAATCACTGACGAATTCAACCACCTCGAAGCTGTCAGGTCCACGATCCACATAATCACCGAGAAAAATAATTGTGTCGTCTTCCGTGGGCTGAATCTGCTCCATGAGACCCCTAAGCCTTCTTAGCCTTCCATGAATATCGCCTATGGCTATGAGTCTTTCCATCCGTCCTCCTGAATTGTCATTGTGCATCATGCAGATATATAAGACGTTGAATGTAGCTTTTTTGTTTAAAGCTATTTTACCTTTTTTTCTTCTTCCTCTTTCCTTTTCTTGAGCCTTTCCAATTCTCGCTCATAGTATGGTGCCATGCTTACAAAGGGATTATGCGGCACGTAATCGTCAAGATCCTCCTCTGATGCCGGGTGATCGGTTGCAGGCATGTCGGTTTTTTCATTGAACTGTATGTCCTTTCTTTTTCTTGCATAGGTATCCAGTGTGATCACATTGTCTTTCTTTCGGTTCATGTCCGGTGACCTCCTTTGTTTTGTATTGTTAGACGAAGCATAAAACAATTTTGTTGTACATCTCACAGAAATTCTCTCTCAAAATGGTTTGTTAATAACTGCAAATCAATATAAGCACCCCCTAAAAGGCTATCTTCTTCAATGCCAAGGATTACCATTAATTGGGCTATAGTTTTCTTTCCCTCCTGAACATCCTGACCTTCTTCAAAAACAAACTCAAACTCAACAAACTTTCCAAGACCCTCCACTTCATCAACATGAATCCTTGTCTGTCCGACAATGTAAACGTCGCGCTTTTTCCTCACAACACCAAGTATCTCACGGCATTTTGACAACGACCTGTTTACGATGTCGGGTTGGTTTGTTTCCAGAATACTATACTCAGATATCTTCGGTCCTTTAGAATCGGCACGGTCATAGTAAATGAGTTGTCCCCTGTCAGGGCCAAGGCGGCGGAATTTCAGCCTGCCCGTACTGATACGAAAAAAGGTATCTTCCTGAAAAAAGGTCTCCCTCGAAATGACAGGCAGCTTTTCGATGAGCGCCCTGAGGCGTTCTACATCTTTAACTTTTGCCTTTATCTCGATGTTTCTTGCCATATCAGACACACATCACTTTATGGTCCGGCGTTTTTTCTGCGCCTCGCCTTCTCTCAGGCAGAGATTGGTAATAATTGTTTTTATCATAGTTGTATCTCGCCTACCAGAGCAAAACAGTTACTGCACATTTTCAATTTATTATTTCTTCTATTTTGTTTAGATGAACGTACACCTTGTCATGGCCAACCAGGTATGTAATTGATGTTTTGCCTTCTCCAATTGCAATATGTTCTGAATCTATAATCCACGCCTTCAATAACTTGTCTGTTTTCGAAAAGGTGCTGTTCAAACGATTTCCCACTCTTTCCATCTCTGTCATCTTAGGTCTGATCATATTATCTCCTCTTATAGCAAGACAAAACTTCCACCTGCACACATTCTTTCATGTTATTCATAGGCCCTGAAATTCCTTTCCATGGCAAAAGAAATGAGTCGCTCAAGGAGCGCATCGTCAATCTCCGGCGGGGAGGAGTAGCATCCTTTTAAAGTATTACTTACGTTTGTATCGTCGAAATGTTTATGTTGATTAGCATAGTCTCTGAAACGCCCCGTTAAAAAATCAATGTTTTTCTGAAGTAAACGAAGCACCGGGTGCTTATGCCGGGCGGGTATGATTTCATCGACGATATTGATGCCGCTAATGCCCAGGAATTTCATGCATTGCTCAACCAAGCGATGCGCCAATATTTTATCCTTGCGGGCAAGATGGAATGTCAGGTTTTCCGGTGTTACCGATTCAAAAAGAGAGGTCATGGTTTCTACAACCCAATCCACGGAAGCAAGTTCCACGGATGAGGAGGAGGAAATCTTTATTGTCAGCGGTATTGTAAGCCTGTTATCGGTATCGAGCCTGATACCTGCATCAAGAAGCCTGTGACCGTCGTGCTCAAACCTCCGGAGAATATTGCTTTTGAGCACCCAGAAGGGGGCCAGAAAACCGTAAAGTCCCGTAAAGGTGGTTGTCTTTCCGGTCAAGTTGTCGCCGCATACCACGGGAAGCCGGTATATCTTAAACCTCCTCGACGGCATTTCTTCTCCCCACTTATGAACAAGGGCTTCGCCGAACATCTTTGAAGACTCGTATGGATTGGCAAAATCCTGCCCGCAGTTGAGTTCGTCTTCGCGGATAATACCATCCCTCCGTCCTGATACAAAGAGGGTGCTGGCATGGTGGAATTCATTGATGCCGTGTTTCGTGCAGAATCGGAGAGCGTTGAAAACACCCTCCGAGTTTGTCCTATATATCTCCTCCCTGTTCTTTTCTGAAAAGTCCGTTGAAGCGGCAACGTGGAAAAAGACATCGATGTTTCTACATGCATTTTCATCGGTAACCCCGAGGTTGGTTTGTGCAACATCGCCTTCGACGACCTTATACTGACCGCAATCCCGATATTGTGCCGCTTCGGAATCAACAAAAGAAAGTATCTCATCAACCCTCTCCTGTGCACTTCTGCCTCTCTTTCCTCTCGCAAGGATAGTCAGTTCATAGCCTTTTTTCATAAATTTCACAGCGAGGAAACTCCCAATGAAACCTGTTCCGCCGGTAAGAAAAATCCTTTTCATGTCAATGATACCTCCTTATTCCCCGCAGGACCACAAGGCAAGATTAATAACAGAAGGTCCCCTCCCTTGAAGGTCTGAAAACTCAATTACGGCAACACGTTGTTTCTGGCCATCAGCTAATTTTTGTGCGATCTGCCCGGTGAGTTCATCAATGCTGTTATTGAGGGGTTGTGCAGCGTAGCATGTCACCGCCTGGCACAAAGCAAGAATAAAAA